>CAZRIB010000418.1:0-3817 GCA_964600035.1 uncultured Ardenticatenaceae bacterium
ACCCTCTCCGTCAATCTCAGCGCCAGCTGCGGCCTATCCGTTCCCTGCGGTTTTGACAGCAAGGGTCTGCCCATTGGCTTGCAGCTTATTGGCGACACGCTGCAAGAAACGACGATTTTGAATGTCTCGTTTGCTTTTGAACAAGCAGTTTTATCAAAACAAAATTAATTTTTCGAAGAAGAAGTAGTGAGGAATAAATGGAAGAAAGTAATATTCAGCAAAGCACATCACCACAAATTAGTGTGCATGATGTCGTGAAACTTGAAAACCAGTTGAAAGGAGGCGCAAACTGGTTTTTTTGGATTGCTGGTCTTTCATTAGTCAATTCTTTGGTTTTTTGGTTTGACGGAAGTTTGAACTTTATTGTTGGTTTGGGAATAACCCAGATAGTTGATGGGTTTACATCCGCTATCGCTGCTGAACTTTTGCCGAATGTGGGCACAGTTATTAAGGTAATTGGCTTCATTCTAGTTCTCGGTATTGCCGGAGTATTTGCTCTGTTCGGTGTTATGGGAAGGAAGAGACACCAATGGGCGTTGATTACTGGAATGATTTTGTATGCATTTGATGGTTTAATTTTTCTTTTTGTTGGTGACATACTGAGCTTAGGTTTCCATGTATTTGCTTTGTTGGGAGTTTGGAGAGGGCTACGGGCGTTAAAGAAATTAATAGCTGTGGAGAGTGGACAGATAAATGTTTCTGATTATTCTACACCTGTACAGAAACCTGTCCGAGATCGGAAATACTGGATGAGGTTGCTTTTGCTCGCGTTAATTTTGCTTATACCGTTTATTTTATTTCTTATATTCTTCTTCCTCCTGTCGTACTAGATCGTTTTTGGAGCTTCCATGAAAGTTATTATTCCTTTAGCTGGATATGGCACACGGATGCGGCCGCATACCTGGAGCCGCCCCAAACCTCTGCTGCACGTGGCCGGTAACACCATCATCGGCCATTTGCTCAACTTTATGAGCGACATCACCACGGAGGAAGTCATCTTTGTGGTGGGGTACAAAGGGGACGAGATTGAGGCGTGGATTCGCGCCAACTACCCGCACCTGAACGCCCGCTTTGTGGTGCAGGAAGAACCGTTGGGACAGGCGCACGCCATCTGGATGTGCCGCGATTATCTGGACGACGGCGAGGTGCTGGTGGCCTTTGGCGATGGCATTGTGGACGCCGAATACGCCAAAATCCCGGAGCCGGGCGTGGACGGGGTGCTGCTGGTGCAGGAGGTGGAAGACCCGCGCACGTTTGGCGTGGTGGCGACGGATGAACAGGGGTTTGTCACCCAATTCATCGAGAAGCCAGATGATTTTACCCATCGGCAGGCGATTGCGGGGGTGTATTGGTTCCGGAACGGCCGTACTCTCCTCTCCGCCATCCAAACCATCATCGAAAACAAACGGCAGACCAACGGCGAATACTATCTCGTGGACGCTTACCAGGTCATGCTGGAGCAGGGGGCCAAAATCAAGGCCAAACCCACCATCTTCTGGCTGGATGCAGGCAAACCCGACTACATGCTGGCCGCCAACAAACGGCTGCTGGGGCTGGGCTACGGCTCCGACGACGCCATCGAGCGCAGCTACGCCGAAGATTTCACCGTCTTTCCACCCGTCTTCATCCACGAAACGGCCGACATCAGCGGCTGCGTCATCGGCCCCTACGTCAGCATCGGCGCCAACACCGTCATCCGCGACAGCATCATCCGCCACAGCATCATTGACGCCGGCAGCCGTGTAGAAAAGTGCATCCTGCAAGATTCCCTCATTGGCGAAAACGTTACGCTCGCTGGCTGTTCTTCAAAATTATTCGTTGGCGATGACGCCAGTCTGGATATTCACTAACAGGGTAAATTGTGAAGCTCTTGTGGAAGTGTTATACTGATCCTGTCAACAGTAAAATCTGATTGTATCAGGGACAGGTGTGTGATGGCGGAAATTACCATTACCGAAATTTTGGATGATTTGCGGGCAGCGGACGAAACAACGCGCCGTTTTGAACGCCGCTACTGGCTTAGTTCTGCTGATTTTTACCAGCTTTACCAGCAGGGCGCTCTTGACGATGGGACGCACATGGAAGATTTTGCCATGTGGGCCGGATTCTACCGGATTAAGCTAGACCGGGAAGCGGCTTTGAAGGCGATTTCACAAGAACGGCTGCAAAAATTAAAGGCACAGGCCAAAGGGCAACCCATCTCTTTGGAGCCAGGTGAACCAGCCATTTCCGCTTCTGATTAATCCATGCCATTTCCAAGCCGTGTTGAGTATGAAAGCCTGGTGTACGGGCTGGTGTCACAATATGTCGAAGTGCGATCCTCCACTTTACGCCTTTACAGCACCAGCGCATTAACGGCCGTTGTCGAAGGCGAACTCTTTTTGCAAAACGGCCTGAAACTGCGCATCCTGGAAATCCTGGATTTCAAAGCCGGGCAAATCCAGAACTACAGTTATGCCATCTATCGCGGCGAAGAGAAAATTCGCTGGTACGATCCGCAACCGCACCCTGAAAACCCCGATCTGGCAGCGACATTTCCCCATCACTTGCACGAACCTCCTGACATCAAGCACAATCGCAAACCGGCAAAAGGTATCAGCTTCACATCACCCAATTTTGCCACGCTCATCACCGATTGTGTTGAACTGGGAGAAAGCTTGTAATTTTTCGACGAGATTTTGAAAAAGGAGAAACCATGCGCAACTTCATTTCCGACCGGGTGGCCAATACGCCGCCATCCGGCATTCGTAAATTTTTTGACATCGCCGCCACCATGAAAGATGTGATTTCATTGGGCATTGGCGAACCGGACTTTGTGACGCCGGAGCCAATTCTGGAAGCTGGCCGGGCATCGCTGGCGCGGGGAGAGACGGCCTACACCTCCAACAGTGGCACGATTGAACTGCGCCGCGCCATCAGCCAGCATTTGCAAAAGCTGTATGGCGTGACCTATGACCCGGAGAACGAGATTATTGTCACGGTGGGGGTGAGTGAGGCGCTGTATCTGGCGATGACGGCCGTTCTCAATCCCGGCGACGAAGTGATCATCCCTGAACCCTGTTTTGTCTCCTATGCGCCGGAGGTGCAGTTTGCCGGCGGCGTGCCGGTGATGGTTCCCACCTACGTGCAAAACAACTTTGAAGTGACGGCCGAAGATATCGAAGCGGCCGTGACTCCCAAGACCAAAGCCATCCACCTGGGCTACCCCAACAACCCCACCGGCGCGGTGATGACACGGGAACGGATGATGGAAATTGCGGCCGTTGCTGAAGAACACGACCTGCTCATCATCTCCGATGAAATTTATGACCAACTGGTGTATGGTGTGCCCCACACCTGCGTGCCCGCCCTGCCCGGCATGCGCGAACGCACCATCCTGCTGCAAGGGTTCAGCAAAGATTACGCCATGACCGGCTGGCGCATTGGCTACGCCTGCGCCCCGGCCGACATTTTGGCCGCCATGCGCAAAGTCCACCAGTACACCATCATGTCCGCGCCAACGACGGCGCAGGCAGCGGCCGTGGTGGCACTGGAACAGGGAGCGGAACACGTCGCCCGGATGCGCAATGAGTATGACCGCCGCCGCCGCTTGCTGGTGGATGGCTTTAACACGCTGGGACTGGACTGCTTTGAGCCGAAAGGGGCGTTTTACACTTTCCCCTCTATCGTTCGCAGCGGCATGACCAGCGACAAGTTTGCCTGGACGCTGTTGGAAGAGGAGGAAGTGGCGGTTGTGCCCGGCGATGCTTTTGGTCAGAGCGGGGCGGGGTTTGTCCGCGCCTGCTACGCCACCTCTTACGAGAAGCTGGAGGAGGCG
>CAZRIB010000419.1:0-3808 GCA_964600035.1 uncultured Ardenticatenaceae bacterium
GCCGGATGCCTTGTGGAATGGGTGTCTGTCTGCTGTTATTGTGCCTCATTTTGGCTGGAGAGGCATCTTGTTGGGAAATATGAGAGCAATAAAAAGGGTGGTAGGAAAATATCGAGTAATTCTCATAATATAACTATACAATGAACTGTTGCCGGAGGAACCGTTTCTCGTTTCTCTTTCTCTTTCTATTATAATGGGATCCATGTTAGAAAACTTGCTGCGAACGAAATTATATGTGCCGAAGCGACCAGGGGGCGCCAACGGCACATTTCTTGTACCCCGTCCTCACCTTATCGAGAAACTCAATGCCGGACTAACTGGCAAACTGACCCTCGTCTCGGCCCCGGCCGGCTACGGCAAGACGACGTTGGTTAGCGAATGGATCGCGCAAATTCAGGGTGACACGGCTGTATGCTGGCTTTCTCTTGACGAAGATGATAGCGATCCGCAGACATTTTTTCACTATCTGGCGGCGGCGGTACGGCCGTTACTCGATGGCGAATCTTCCTTGTCCCAACTCCTGCAAGCCAACCAGCCCCTCCCCACCAAAACATTGACCAAAATGTTTGTCCATGATGTGACGGCCGTTTCCACCCCCTTCATCTTCGTTCTCGACGACTATCACGCCATTGACAGCCCGGACATTGACACGGCCCTGGCTTTCCTGCTCGATCGCATGCCGCCCCACATGACCCTGGCCCTCACCAGCCGCAGCGATCCCGGCTTCCCCATCTCCCGGCTGCGGGCGCGTGGGCAGCTCACCGAACTACGCGCCGACGATTTGCGCTTTACCGAGGCAGAAGCAGCCCAATTCCTCCAGCAAACGATGGGGCTCACCTTGCAGCCAGCGCAAATCGCCGCGCTGGAAAATCGCACCGAGGGCTGGATTGCCGGGCTGCAAATGGCGGCCCTTTCCATGCAAAATCGCAGCGATGGCGACCTGGACGGCTTTGTGCAAAGCTTCACCGGCAGCCACCGCTTCATCATGGATTATCTGACGGACGAGGTGCTGGCCCAGGCGTCGCCCGAGGTGCATGCGTTTTTGCTGCAAACGGCCGTTCTCCATCGCCTCCACGCCAACCTCTGCGAGGCGATCATGCCGGAAGCTGAAGCCCAACAAATTTTGGAACAGCTGGAAGCGACCAATACCTTCCTCATCCCCCTCGACGACGAGCGGCGCTGGTACCGCTACCATCACCTCTTTGCCGACCTGCTGCGGCAGAAGGTACCCGACGCCACTGCCCAAACCGTGCGCCAAAAAGCGGCCGTTTGGTGCGCCGCAAATGGGTTGGTGGAAGATGCCATCGAGTATGCCATTGGGGCGGGGGTGTGGGAAACGGCTGTTCCCCTGTTGGCCCAAAATGGACTGACATACCTCTTCCAGGGCAAGCTCAACCGCCTGCGCCGCTGGTACGAGGCATTCCCCACCGACCTGTTGATGCAGCAGCCGCGTCTTTGCCTGGATTACGCCTGGGTGCTGGTGAACCAGGGCGAGAAAAATGCCGTCGAGCCGTACCTGCTGGCGGCAGAAACTGCCGCTCATGGGGCACCAGATGTCCGCGGTGTCACGGCGATTATTCGGGCCAACAACGCCCGTGCCTTTGAAAATCTGCCGGTGATGCAGGCCGAGGCTGAACTGGCCTTGGCACTCATCCCGCCCGACCGGGCCGTAGCTCGTTGTACGGCGCTAGCCCAGCTAGGCATTGTGCAATTTATGGCCGAAGGTGGCGATTTGGCGGAGGCGGTGCGCTTGTTGGAAGAAACGGCCGTTCTCGCCCGACAGAGCCAGAATATGAACACGGCTTTTCTGGCGGGTGGCTGTTTGGGATTGGCGCATTTGCTGCGGGGGGAAGTGGGGGTGGCAGCGGACGTTTTGCTAGAGACCCACACCTTTGCCATCAGGCAGGGACTGGGGCAAAGTCCACTGCTCAGCTACGTGCATTTGGGCTTGGCCCACCTGGCCTTTTTGGCCGGGGAGCTAGATGCGGCGCGGCAGGAAATTACCCAGGTGGACGCCTACTGCCGCTTTGCCAACGAGATGAGCTGTCTGCTGCGCGGTAGCATGCTCTCGGCGCTGGTGGAGCAGGCGGCGGGCAACCAGGCGGGGGTGGACTCGGCACTGGCAGAGCTGGCCAGACTAGCCGCGCCTGAGCTGGGCGAGGAGGCCATCTCCCTTAAAAATCCAGAGCTGTCGCGGCAGGTTGCCTTCTTTCAGGAACTGTTGGTCCAGTCAAGGCCCAGCCCGGGCCAGCTGGAAATGGCCCGACTGTTGGCGGCCGGAGCCTCGCTGACCTACGCTCAGGCCGCAGCCCAACTGGAGGCTGCCGCGCCAGAGCAGCCCCTCGTCGATCCTCTCAGCGAGCGGGAACTGGAAATTTTGCAGCTTATTGCGGCGGGGCTGAAAAACAAAGAGATCGCCGAGCAGCTATTTATAAGCCTGAACACAGTGCTTTACCATAACAAGAATATCTACGGCAAGCTTGGGGTGAGCAAGCGAACCGTTGCCGTTTCCAAGGCGCGCGAGCTGGGGTTGGTTTAGATGTAAAACAATCATTTTCCATGCCTAGAACCCCCTTCTAACGTTTAACCTGCTATTATTTTCTCCAACCCCTACACTTTTTTCCCTACAAACCTACAGTTTTTTGCCACCCCCAACTACAGTTTGTGGTGGGGATTTGTGCTGCCCAAAATCGTATTCTATGGGCATGATGAACGACAGCCCAGGGAAACAAACGCTATACAACATTGAAATTGAGGGTCATCTGGATGACGGCTGGCAAGAATGGTTTGAAGGGTTTGCGCTGGTGCGCCTTGCAAACGGCCGTTCGACGCTTACCGGCCCCGTCCGAGACCAAGCCGCACTGCACGGCATCTTGAAAAAGATTAACAATCTCGGTCTGAAGCTCATCTCCGTCAATCCACAAGAATCGTTTAATTAAAAGGAGAATAAATCATGAAACAGTTACAAAAATGGGGCGGCGTTGCCGCACTGTACGAAGCGTTGGCCTACATTATCGGATTTATCGGCTTTATCGCTGTTGTAAACGTAGGTGGCATCACTGACCCCCTAGAAAAAGTGGCGGCGCTGATAGAAAACAAAGGATTTCTGACGACACTGATGCTTATTGTGTACGTTGCCTGGGGCGCATCGCTGGTGGTGCTTTCATTGGCACTGCACGAACGGTTAGACGGTCACAAATCAGCCTTGGCCCGTACCGCCACTGCCTTCGGCATTATCTGGTCGGTGCTGGTAATAGCGAGCGGCATGATTTACATCGTCGGCATGGAAACGGTTGTTTCTATCCACGCCACCAATCCCGAACAGGCAGCTACCGTTTGGTTGGCCATCGGGTCCGTATTCAATGGCCTTGGCGGCGGCGTTGAAGTTGTCGGCGGCATCTGGGTACTGTTGCTCAGTATTGCGGCTCTACGCAGCGCAACCTTTTCTCGCGGCTTGAACTACCTTGGGTATGTTGTTGCCGTCGCTGGCTTACTGAGTGTCATTCCCGCCCTGAGTGAGATTACCGCCAGCATCTTTGGCCTCGCCCAAATCGTCTGGTTTGCTTGGCTGGGCATTGCCATGCTGCGCCAACCGAAAACGGTAACTCAAGAATCTGCTGCCCCCGCATTCAAATAAGTAGAGATTAGAGATTGGAGATTAGAGATTCACAATCTCCAATCTCCAATTCCCAAACAGGAGAAAAATCATGAAACAAGAAACTTTAACGCAGCCCAAAAACGATATGAACAATGTTTCTTTCCACCAAAAAAGCACGGTTGTTTCACTTGCCATCTCTATTGGCACCAC
>CAZRIB010000420.1:0-3787 GCA_964600035.1 uncultured Ardenticatenaceae bacterium
ATTCACCATTCACCATTTACCATTCACCATTCAACAAGGAGTTTACAAATGTCCAAAAAGTGGTTGTTTATTCTCATGATTGTTGTTTTTTCACTGGCAGGATGCCAACGTGCCAGCCAGCAAAACGACACGGCCGATTTTGAAATGTCCCTGTTTAGCCAATCCACCCAGGTGGGCGAAACGGTGCTGGTTGTTACTTTGACAGAAACAGATGGCACGCCCATTACCAACGCCACACTCATTGTTCGCGGCGACATGACCCATGCCGGTATGGCCCCCGTGCTGCGAGACGGCATTACAGAAAACAAAGATGGCGTTTATGAAATTCCGTTTGAGTGGACAATGGGCGGCGATTGGGTAGTCACAGTCGATGCGACGTTGCCAGACGGCCGTTCCGTGACAAAAGATTTCAACATGACAATAGGTGAGTAACATGACCCCGTTTGACGAACAATTTGTGCAGCTTTGCCTGGAAATCGACAAACATTTCGAAGGGTATATCGACGCCTACATTGGCCCGGCAGACCTGAAAACGGCCGTTTCTGCCACACCACCACGCCCGCCAGAAGAACTGCTGGCACAATGCCAAACCCTCCAGGCCGCCATCCCCACAGAAAACCCCGCACGCCACGCCTGGCTGCAAGCCGTCCTGCGTGCCATTCACTGCTCCATCCGCCTTATCCAGCAAGAATCCATCCCCTACCTGGATGAAGTCGCCCAAATTTACGACATTCACCCCCAGCCAATGGCAGAGAGTGCCTTTGAACAAGCCCACCGGGAACTGGACACCCTGCTGCCCGGCAAAGGCACATTGGCCGAACGCATCAACAGCCGCCGGGAACGGTACTATTTGCCGCAGGAAAAAGTGCTGCCTTTGCTGGAACTGGCCAGAGATGAAGCCCGGCAGCGCACGCTGAATTTTATTGACCTGCCCGGCGATAATGGCGTGGAGATTACGCTGACAAGCAGCCAGCCCTGGGCAGCGTATAACTGGTACAAGGGAAACGGCCGTTCCCATATCGAATTCAACACCGACGTCCCCATCTCCGCATTGGGGCTGATTAACACGTTTGCCCACGAAGGCTACCCCGGACACCACACAGAAGCCGTGCTAAAAGAGCAAAAATTTGTCAAAGCCAAAGGCTGGGGTGAAATGATGGTCGCCCTGCTCCACTCCCCCTCGGCCGTTATTGCAGAAGGCATTGCCACGACTGCCGCCGAAATCATTTTTCCAAACGGGGAGGCCTACCAATGGACGATTGATGTACTGCTGCCTGCCGCTGAAATAACAACAGAAGAAACGGCCGAAACCATGCAGCGCATTTCCCAGGCCAGTGAAAAACTGCGCTATGTTGCCGGAAACGCCGCCATTTATTACCACACCGGCCAATTTAGTAAGGAACAAGCCATTGACTACATCCAAAGCTATGGCCTTGCCACCCGCGAGCGAGCAGCCAAAACGTTCAGCTTCATCACCCATCCGTTGTTCCGTTCTTACATATTTACCTATACGCAAGGCTATGATTTGATAACGGCCGCATCCCAAAACGGCAGTAAGCAAACGATATTCGGCCGTTTATTGACAGAACAAATTTTGCCCTCGCAGTTGGCAAACAAAACAGAGTAAAAGGAGATAACATGCTTAAACCACGCCAACCTGTACCCGACATTTCAGTGCCGACTGTAGACGGCCGTACCTGGACACTTTCCGCCCAAAATCCCGCCAAATTCACCATGATCGTTTTTTATCGCGGGATGCACTGCCCTATTTGCAAGCGCACCCTGGCAGACCTCAACCGCAAGGCTGCCGATTTTGCCAGCCGGGGCATCGAAATCATTGCCATCAGCACAGACACAGCAGAACGCGCCAAACAAACCGTGCAAGATTGGGAACTAACCAACGTGCCAGTGGGCTATGGCATGAGCATTGAAAAAGCACGAGAATGGGGACTCTACATCTCCACCAGCCGGGGCAAAACATCGCTTGGCATTGAAGAACCCGCCCTTTTCAGCGAACCCGGCCTCTTTTTGGTACGGCCAGACATGACCCTGTACGGAGCCATCTACCAGACCATGCCCTTTGCCCGCCCCTACTTTGCCGATGTCCTTTCAGCATTGGACTTCATCGACAAAAACGACTACCCCGCGCGCGGCGAAGCGTAAAAATCCTGCTGTCCGTTTTCCGTGGCGGACTTCGAATTACGTATACGACGCAGTTTCAAAACAGAAAAACAACCAGCGAGAGCCAACGAACCACTCATTTTGCAGCCGCAATCCTGCATTCGCATTCAAATAAACGGTAAAGCGCGAAAAGGATCTTGCGGCTGCTTCTTTATTCCCCATACACAATTCTCCCATTCCAATTTACAATTCACCATTCACCATTCACAATTTATCATTCATAAGGCCGTCGGGAGGCGGTATTTCAGGTACCATGAGCACACAAACCTTGTATAAACATCCACACGGGCATGTGTTTTACCGCAAAATGAGCCATGCCCGCCCCAAAGTTGCCTATGGGCAGGACATCTATTTGTTTGATGAAAGTGGCAAACGTTACATAGATGGGTCTGGTGGCCCGCTTGTGGTGAATGTGGGACACGGCCGTACCGAAGTCATCGAAGCCATTACCCAACAAGCCCAAAAAGTTGCCTACGCCCATGCCATCATGTTCACCAATGAACCGGTCGAACAGCTTTCGGCCAAATTAGCCCCGCTTGTGCCAATGGATAATCCCCGCTTTTTTTACCTGAGCAGCGGCTCCGAAGTGGTAGAAGCGGCCATCAAACTGGCACGGCAGATACAAATGGCACGCGGCGAATACGGCCGTGACATCACCATTTGCCGGATGCTCAGCTACCACGGCATGACCCTGGGCGCATTAGGGGTAAGCGGCCGTCCCGGACTGCGCACCCCCTTCCTGGGCATGATGGTCAACATGCCCCACATCCGCCCGCCATATCCCTACCGCTACGACGTCAGCGGCGTAGAACTGGCCAGCCGTCTGGAAGAATCCATTTTGGCCTACGGGCCAGAAAACGTCTCCGCCTTCATCGCTGAACCAATTTCAGGGGCAGGCCTGGGCGCAATTGTGCCGCCAGATGATTACTGGCCAGAGATTCGCCGCATTTGCGACAAATACGGCGTGCTTCTCATTGCCGATGAAGTGCTTGTAGGGCTGGGACGCACAGGAAAGTGGTGGGCCAGCAACCATTGGAACTTAAAGCCAGACATCCTGGTAACATCCAAAGGGCTGGCTGGCGGCTATTACCCGCTTGGCTTTGTCGCGGCCAGGCATGAAGATGTGGAGCTTATCCGGCAGGAGCTTGGCGATTTTAATCATGGCGGCACGTTTAGCCACCATGCCGTGGGCTGTGCCGCCGCTTTAGCCACCATCAACATTTTGGAAAAGGAAAAGCTGGTGGAAAATGCGGCCGTTACCGGTGAATATTTGCACCAGCGGCTGGTAGACGCCTTAGGCAGCCATCCCCATGTGGGGGACATACGCGGCAAAGGTGCATTTTGGGCATTGGAATATGTGCAAGACAAGGCCACAAAAGAGCCATTCCCGCACAAGGAACACATCGCCTGGCGCATTTGGCAGCGGGCATTTGACCTGGGGCTGGTGGTGTATTATTCCCAGGGCTGCATCGACGGGGTCAATGGCGATCTCAACATGGTGGGGCCGCCGCTAATTATCACACCGGAACAGGTGGATGAGATGGTGGCAATTTTGGCAACGGCCGTTACCGATGTGCTTGGAGCCTGACAGAGAACAGCAAACAAC
>CAZRIB010000421.1:0-3782 GCA_964600035.1 uncultured Ardenticatenaceae bacterium
ATGCTGAAACGCTGACATGCTAAAACGCTGACACGCCTACTTCCCTACCAAAGAGGCATCAATGGGGCAGTAAATATCTACCCGCATACCAAACGGATCATCGACACAGCAAAAACGCATCGGATAATACATTTCTGTATTTTCAGGCGGCATGCACTCTTTGGCGCCAGCTTCTAAAAAAAGCGTTGTAAAGAGCATCCACTTCTTCCGGTTTGTTTACTTCAATGGCAAATTCGGCGTTGCACGGGTTTTGTCCCTTTAACGTGCCGTATTCGCTGGGGAACATGGTTAGCCAAGTGCTGCCCATTTTCCAGCCATACCGTTTTCCGTCGTCGCCTTTGTTGTCTGGCGGGCCAAAGAGACGGGTGTAAAAGGCAACGGCCGTTTCCAAATCCGCAAAATACACCGTCACATAATTCAGCCCCACCACATGATACGGCTTATTACTCATTGATTTCCTCACACCGTAAAAATAACGCCTCCGCATCATCAAGAAACGGAGGCGTTACAACTTATTGACTTAATGAATCACGAACTAGCTGACAATCGTCTGGCTTTGTTCATGCATATACTGTTGGACATAGTAAAAACTGCCAGCCGCTTTACCGGTAGAGCCGCTGCCCTTCCAACCGCCGAACGATTGGTAACCCGGCCATGCACCTGTTGTCGCGCCAGTTGCCCGATTCACATACAACACACCAGCTTCAATATTGTTCAGGAACCATTCAATTTCTTCATCATCTTCACTGAAGAAACCGGCCGTCAAGCCATATTCCACATCATTGGCCTTCGCCATCGCATCATCCAGTTCTTCAAACCCGGCAATCGTGACAATGGGCAGGAACATTTCTTGCTTCCACAATGGATGGTCTTCCGGCAAATTGTCCACAATGGTGGGGGCCACATAATAACCATTGCCTTCCACAATTTCGCCACCATAAACAATGTCACCATGTTCCCGCAAGTCGGCCACAAACTTTTTGTAATCTTCGTAAGCTGACTTGTTGATGACCGGCCCCATAAAATTCTCTTTGTCAGTGGGGTCGCCCACTTTAATTTGTTTGGTCAGGTCAAGCAGTTTTTCCATGAAGGTGCTTTTAACGCTGTTGTGGACATAAACACGGGAGCATGCCGAACATTTTTGCCCTTGCAGACCAAATGCCGACCGCATGACACCCATTGCCGCTTTATCCAGGTCTGCCTTTTTGCTGATGATGGTTGGGTTTTTGCCGCCCATTTCGGCGATGACGGGGCGCGGCCATTTGCTGTAGGCAAAGGTGCGCAAAATGTGCATACCTACGTCGTAGCTGCCGGTGAAAGTGATGCCTGCGGTGTCGGGATGGTCTACCAGGGTTTGGCCAACGGCACGGCCGCCGCCGGTGACAAAGTTGAATACGCCATCGGGTACACCTGCATCGCGGAAGCATTCAGTGAGCAGCCAGCCGGTTAATGGGGTGTCGCTGGCTGGTTTGAGTACGACTGTGTTGCCGGCAACCATTGCGGCGCTGGCCGGGCCGCCAGAGAGCGCGCCGGGGAAGTTGAATGGGGAGATGACAACCCAAACGCCGTATGGCTTGAGGACGCTGCGGTTGTGGTGGCGTTCGCTTTCTTGCAGGAGGGGCAGGTTGAAGCCGTTGTTCTTTTCCATGGCATCGCAGTTGTAGCGGATGAGATCGGCCGTTTCTTCCACATCCCCCAGTGCTTCCAGCCGGTTTTTGCCAACTTCCAGGCTCATGGCAGCGCCCATGTAGAAAAGACGGTCGCTAATAATATCGGCTGCCCGGCGAAGAATGGCGACACGTTCTTGCCAGGGTGTGTCGCGCCATGCGGGGAAGGCTGCTTTGGCGGCTTCAATTGCGGCATTGGCATCTTCTGCTGTGCCTCTTTGGAAGTTGCCTAAGTTCAGGCTTAAATCGACGGGGCTGTATTTGCTGAAGGTTTCTGCGGCAAAGCGTTCCTGACCATTGATGAACATGGGGTAGGTTTTGTCCAGATTGGCTTTGACCTGGGCAACTGCTTCGTCGTAATACTGGTGCAGCAGCGGGTCTGGGCTGGCCAGGGTTGAGTAAGTGACTTTAAACTTTTTACGTTCTGTCATTATATCCTCCTAGGAAAATGTGGGATAAGTGTTAAAGGGGGTTCGCTTGAGCGAATGTTGTTAAGTTCCCTTGCCCTGTTGGGCTTTTGATACTGAACTAAAAAAATTATACCGGTTTCTGGGTGTTTATGCTATGGCGGGGTGTGGATGAATTCGCTGCTTGTTGTATGTTACTTTGGCAGAGAAGTTGGAGTCTGTAGGCCATTTTCCATTTGTTGACGATTACATGAAATACATCTTTTTTATGCGCAAGGTATGGCGTTGAACGATGATGGCGGCTGGCATGGTTAACTGCTGCCAAAAGGTAAACGGCCGTAAATCGGGGTTGTGGGCGGCCAATACCAGGGTGAGTACCGTGCCATGCGTCACAATGACAATGTTTTCTTCTGGGTGCTGCTGGCTGCATTGAGAAACGGCCGTTTCCCAACGCATTCTGGCCTCTGCGCCACTTTCGCGCCCAAAAACAAGTGCATCTGGCCGGGCAAACAAATTGGCGATTTTTTGCAAAAATTGCTCGCGGGAAAGATAAGGTTCGCCATGCCGGTGGTGTTCTTCCAGACCAGATTGTACCGAGCAGGGGATTTGCCATTGGGCGGCCAGAACGGCGGCTGTTTGTTGGGCTTTGGGTTCCGGGCTGGTGAAGATGCGGGTGGGGGTGTAGGGCTGAAGGGTGCTTGCCAGTTTGGCTGTCTGTATACGGCCGTCTTCCGTCAATTCCCATTTATGTGCAGAAACGGCCGTATCGACTGCCACCGCCGCATGTCGAACCAAAATTAGCCAATCATTCATGCGCATCTGGCGAGCTGGATGATTGAGAGGGCGTTTGAGGCAAAACGGCCGTGTCTGCCAGTGCCGCCGTCATAAACGAAACCGTCAAATGCACAATCCTGGGCAGTTCCTCCTCCAGCAGCACAATGTGGCCGGAATGCTCCAGCCAGGCATGGGCTTTGTGGTTAGAGGCCACCCCATTCAAAATAATCTCGCCCACATCCTCCGCAACCGTTTGGTCATTGCGCCCCTGAATGACCAAAACCGGCTGGTGAATTTCATGCAGATGGCGGCGTACATCCCGCCCCAGCCGTACCAACTCCATGACGGCACGCAGAGGATTGACTTTGTACCCTTTCCAGTAGGGATTGCTGCCCAAATTTTCTTTGGGAATGGCATCCACCAGCGGCGCCGCGACATAAAGCCGTACCAGATCGTGAATGGGCATCGCCAGCTTGATGGCGGGTGCGTAGCAAAGGACACCCGCAATTTCCGGGAAGCGGCTGGCAAGGTGCAAGGCCAGCACGCCGCCGGTTGATTCGCCGCCCACAAAAACATGCTGGCAGATGGTTGCCAGGTGGTTGTAGCTTTTTTCGGCTTCCCATACCCATTGGTGCCATGTGGTCTGGTTCAAATCTTCCGGGTTTGTGCCGTGACCGGGCAGCAGTGGGGCCGCCACGGTATAGCCGCGCTGGTGCAGTTCTTTTGCCAACAGCCGTACTTCGGCGGTTGTGGCTGTCAGGCCGTGCAGCAGCAGCACGCCGATGGGGCCTGCTTCCCACAAAAAGCTTTCGCCATCCAGATGGGGGTTTTGGAAAATGTCGTTGTTGTTCATGGGCTTACCTTTTGACCGGAAACGGCCGTATCAAACACACTTCCCCTATTCTAACAGCACAAATCAAGAATGAATAAAGAT
>CAZRIB010000422.1:0-3769 GCA_964600035.1 uncultured Ardenticatenaceae bacterium
ACCTTTTTTCAGTGAACTCATTCGTGCAATTCGTGGCTTTTTTCGGAGCAGTCAAATTTGGATTTACCAAATAACAGGGTGTGTCTCGCTCAAAGCCTGCATGAGATCGGCCATAAATGGCGCAAAAGCGGGGTCGGTCTTTTGAACGGCCTCCGCCGGCCATACCCAGGCTGTCTCGCTAACTTCCTGGGGATTGGGCTGTAACTGCCCCCCTGTCTGACGGGCGACAAAGACAACGCCTACATTTTTTACGGGGTCACCGTTGGCGTAGGTGTAGTGAAATGCGGGATGGCTGTAGATGCCTATGATGCGGGTGGGGGTGATGATGAGGCCGGTTTCTTCCTGGGTTTCGCGTACGGCCGTATAGGCAGCATTTTCGCCCAACTCACAAAACCCACTGGGAAATATCCACGTGCCGTTATCCCGGCGGCGAATCATGAGGATACGGCCGTCTTCACGCTGAATGACTGCCATTGCCCCTGTGCCAATGAGCCGTGCCTTGCCAATATACGGCCGTACCTGGGCAATCTGGTCTACTGTTTCTGGCTGGGCAAAGGGCGGTAAAAAGGCGGTTTGGCCGCGCCGGGCATAGTCGGCAATCATTGCCTTGTACCAGTGTGGCATGGGCAAAACGGCCGTTTCTGCCAACGTAAAAAATGCCGCCCCACTGCTTTCCACCGGGTCGGGGCAAAGCGTGCCGCCAGCCACAGCCCCGGCAAAACAAAATGTAAACTGCTGCACCGCATCCCCATTGGGGTAAACCACATCGTAGCGCGGGTCAGTATAAATGCCTGTCAGACGCAAATCGCCCAGCAGCAGGCCGGTTTCCTCCTGCACCTCCCGGCGGGCACAGGCCAGGATGTCTTCTTCCACTTCCAGCACGCCGCCGGGCAAGCCCCATACATCAAAGTCACGACGGCGCTGCAGCAGGATACGGCCGTGTTCATCTTCCACAACCACACTGCTGTACACCACAAAAATTTTTCGCCGTCCCACCTTGCTTCGAACCCATGAAATATAATCAGACATGAATGCAAACCTTTCCAAAATTGGTCAATAAGCCAAAAATCAAGATAATTCTGCACGCAAAATCCCACAAAAACAGAGGAAAACCATGCACAAACTCACATCTACCTCATTACCACCCAAGGAACTCTGGTTCGCCTGGAGTGTCCACCTATTTACAGCAACAGGTGCATTATGGGGCTTTTTAGCCATCATTGCCACCGTTCAACACCAATGGCAGCTCGCCTTTTTCTGGCTGTTTGCCGCCGGTGTTGTAGACAGTGTCGATGGGTCGTTGGCTCGTAAATTCCAGGTTAGCGGCCACATCCCTAATTTTGACGGGGCTTTGTTAGACAACATCATTGATTACCTGACTTATGTCATTGTTCCGGCGCTCATCCTGTATGAAGCCCAGTTACTGCCTGCAAAATGGACAATTTTGGGCATTGCGGCGCTGGTTCTTTCTTCTGCTTACCAGTTCGCCCAGGCAGATGCAAAAACGGAAGACCACTATTTTAAGGGATTCCCTTCTTACTGGAATGTACTGGCTTTTTATTTATTCCTGCTGCAATGGCCAGCCCAAATAAACCTGGCGTTGGTGCTGCTTTGTGCTGTGTTGGTTTTTGTACCTATTAAATATGTGTATCCCTCCCGAATGCTTTACTATCGCAAACCAACTTTGATTTTGTCGTCGATTTGGGGTGTGATGACGGCCGTTCTCTTTATCACCTTAAACAATCCGCCGCAATGGCTGCTCTATGGCTCTCTATACTTTGTCGTTTACTACGTCGGCATCAGCCTTTACCTGATGGTAAAAACCCCTGCCAAGTAATACCCCGTTGGCCGTAAGCCGTGGGCCGTGTTCCGACTACAGTTTACGGCTTACGGCTCACGACCAACAACATGCCTCCCCTCCCCTCTTGACGATAGTACCAATTTACCGGTAAGCTATTAGCCAATGGCAATCCCCCCAACCAAACACAAAGGAGTTATCTATGCCCAATGAAACGATTCTTCACAGGCTGCACAATAACGGCCGTATCCGGCCAAACGCCCCCGCCTACTACGAAAAAATAAACGACCACTGGGTTCCCACCTCCTGGCAAGAATATCTAAACCACGTCAGGCAAGCAGCCAAATCCCTCCTGGCCATTGGCATAGAACCGGGAAGCTCCGTCAACATTTTAGGCTTCAACCGGCCAGAATGGGTCATCATGGACCTGGCCGCCATGCTCATAGGCGGCACAGCCACCGGCATCTACACCACCAACTCACCATCTGAATGCAAATACATCATCGAACATTCAGAAGCGGCCGTTGTTGTGCTGGAAGACGAAGGCCAGTGGCAAAAAATCAACGAAATCCGCAGCCAAATCCCAAACGTCAAAAAAGTCATCATGATGCGCGGCACAGACATCCCCGACGACTGGGTGCTCTCCTGGGAAGCCTTCATGGCACAAGGCAGCGACATTCCAGACGAACGCATCAACAGCCTCATGGACAGCCTGGAAATGAACCAGCTTTGCACACTCATCTACACATCCGGCACAACAGGCCCGCCAAAAGGTGTCATGCTCTCCCACGAAAATTTAGCCTGGACAGCCAAACAAGCCGTTGACCTGCTCAATTACACCCCGTCGGACTCCTCTCTCTCCTACCTGCCATTGTCCCACATCGCCGAGCAGATGTTTACCATCCACGGCTCTATTACTTCCGGTTATCAAGTGTACTTTGCCGAATCAGGTCTCAAAGTGGCCGACAACCTGAAGGAAGTACAGCCCACCATCCTCTTTGGTGTGCCACGTGTTTGGGAGCGGTTCTACAGTGGCGTTTCGGCACGGCTGGCAGAAGCTACCGGCGCACGTGCCAAAATTGCCCAATGGGCAATGGGCGTTGGCAAGCGAGCATGGGCAGAAAAACATCAAGGGCGTGAACCGGGCGGTTTATTAGCAGTTCAATACAACATTGCTAACAAATTGTTCTACAGCAAAGTAAAAGAAGCATTGGGACTTTCCCGTTTACGCTATGGCATCTCTGGCGCAGCCCCACTTAACCCTGAAATTGCCCATTTCTTCACTGGATTGGATGTGCCCATTATGGAAATTTACGGGCAATCTGAAGGCAGTGGCCCCACCACCACCAACCGGCCGGGCGCAACAAAAATTGGCACGGTTGGGCAGGCATGGCCTGGTTCAGAAGTGAAGCTGGCCGATGATGGTGAAATTATGCTGCGCGGCAAGAATGTCTTTTTGGGCTATTACAAAAACCCGGCCGCAACGGCCGAAACCCTCATTGACGGCTGGCTCTACTCTGGCGATTTGGGCAGCTTTGATGATGAAGGGTTCTTGACCATTACCGGCCGTAAAAAGGAAATCATCATCACATCCGGCGGTAAAAACATCGCGCCCAAAAATATCGAAGCCGCCCTTAAAAACCTGGAGCTGGTGGCAGAAGCCGTCGTCATTGGTGAACAGCGCCGTTACCTGACAGCTTTGCTGACCCTGGATGAAGAAGCAGCAACCCGCTTTGCTGAAGAACATGGTCTGGTCGGGCAAACATTGCATGATAACCCAACGCTGATTGACCACCTGCAAAAGGAAATTGACGAAAAGGTGAACAGTCACTTTGCCCGGGTGGAACAGGTGCGCGGCTTTAAGGTGCTGCCACGGCCGTTTACCGTTGAAGACGGCGAACTGACCCCCACCCTCAAAATCAAACGGCGCGTCATTAACGAGCATTTCCAGGACGAAATCGAGTCCATGTA
>CAZRIB010000423.1:0-3760 GCA_964600035.1 uncultured Ardenticatenaceae bacterium
CCGTCTGCAAAGAGGCGCTGTTCCAGCTTCTTGGCAATGGTAGATTTGCCAGACCCAGACAACCCGGTAAACCACAAAATGGCCGCCTTGTGACCAT
This sequence comes from uncultured Ardenticatenaceae bacterium, assembly GCA_964600035.1. Classification (GTDB taxonomy): domain Bacteria; phylum Chloroflexota; class Anaerolineae; order Promineifilales; family Promineifilaceae; genus CAZRIB01. Next base: position 98 of record CAZRIB010000423.1, read on the forward strand.
TTCGCTCTTCGCGGTCGGCCAATGTAATGCCTTCCTGCTCCCAAACCACATTCGACGACTTCTTCCTGGCAGAAACAGTTTCCACTTCACCAGACAGCAGTTCATCGACATTACGCGACTTGCCGCGAATCATGCCAGCCGCCACCGTATTGTTTGTGGCCGGATCAATCAAAATGAAGCTGCCGGTTGCCCGGTTTAATTGATAGCGGTCATAAAAGAGGGGCTGAGTGGTTGTTAGTTGAATACGGCCGATTTCGTTTAACGTCAATGTGTCAGCCTGATGGCGGTGCATGGTGTCCACATCAATTTTGTAATTCAGCTCCGAAATAAAGCCTGTCACCAGCCGGGTTGTGTGTTGAACCCAATACGAGCCACGCGGATTCATCGGCTCTTCACTCATCCAGCAAATAGTGGCATCAACGCGATTGCTCTTTTGGGGCAAGTTGCGTGTCCGCACCAGCATATCCCCCCGGCTAATGTCAATCTCATCAGCCAGGGTAATTACCACAGAATCACCCACCTTGGCGCTGTCAAGCTCGCCATCGGCCGTTACAATCGATTTGACATGGGTAGACAGCCCAGAAGGCAGCACCACCACTTCTTCCCCTTTGGCAATGCGCCCGGATGCAATCTGCCCGGCATACCCCCGGAAATTCTGGTTTGGCCGAATCACATACTGCACCGGAAAACGGAAATCAACGTTATTCAAGCTGGCGCCAACGTTCACATTTTCCAGGTGATGCAGCAGCGTGGGGCCATCGTACCAGGGCATGTTTTTGCTTTTTTCCACCACATTGTCACCCCGCAGTGCCGAAATGGGGATGTAGGTGATGTCCTGCACGTTTAATTTACTGGCAAAGTCGGCATAATCCTGCACAATCTGCTCGTAAACGTCCTCCTGATAATCTACCAAATCCATCTTGTTCACAGCGACAACCAGATGAGGAATACGCAGTAATGTTGCCAAAAAACCGTGCCGTTTGGATTGGGTAAGCACGCCTTTGCGGGCATCAATCAGGATAATGGCTAATTCGGCCGTGGATGCGCCGGTAACCATGTTGCGGGTGTATTGAATGTGTCCGGGCGTGTCCGCAATGATAAATTTTCGTTTGGGGGTGGCAAAGTAGCGGTAAGCCACGTCAATGGTGATTTTCTGCTCCCGCTCTGCACGCAGCCCATCCGTAACCAGTGCCAAATCGACTTCTTCGTCTCCCCGGCTTTTACTGGCTCGGGCGACGGCATCCATCTGGTCTTCAAAAATGGATTTGGAGTCATACAGCAATCGGCCAATCAAGGTGCTTTTGCCGTCATCCACACTGCCTGCTGTTGTAAAGCGTAATAGTTCTATTTGTTGTGCTGCTTCTGTCATCTTTTATCCTGTGGGTAAAGGTTAATGTTATTTGTCAATCGTCAATCGTCAATCGTTAATCGTTAATTATTTAGAAATACCCTTGTCGTTTGCGGTCTTCCATGGCGGCTTCGGAGCGTTTGTCATCTGCACGTGCGCCTCGTTCTGTCACGCGGGCAGATGCAACTTCGGCAACGATGTCTTCAATGGTGGCGGCTCTGGATTCCACGGCACCGGTGCAGGTCATGTCGCCAATGGTGCGAAAACGGACGATTTTGCGCTCTATCTTTTCGTCACCAACCGGGTACACAATATCGGACGCGGCCAGCAAGACACCGTCGCGGTTGATGATGTCTCGCTCATGGGAGAAGTAGAGTGAGGGCAGTTCGATGCCTTCCATTTGGATGTACTGCCATACGTCCAGTTCTGTCCAGTTACTAATGGGGAAAACGCGGAAATGTTCGTTCATTTTTTTACGGCCGTTATACAAATTCCACAGCTCCGGCCGCTGATTTTTGGGGTCCCACTGACCAAATTCATCCCGATGAGAAAAGAAACGCTCTTTAGCCCGGGCTTTCTCTTCATCGCGCCGCGCCCCGCCAATGGCAGCATCTACCTTAAATTCGGCCAGTGCATCCAGCAGGGTAACAGTTTGCAGGCCATTGCGGCTGGCATAAGGGCCTGTTTCTTCCACCACACGCCCCTGATCAATGGAATCTTGCACATAGCGCACAACAAGGTTTGCTCCCAACTTTTCCATGAGCCTGTCTCTAAATTCAAGCGTTTCCGGGAAGTTGTGGCCGGTGTCGATGTGTAAAAATGTAAAGGGGATGGCTCCCGGATAAAAGGCTTTGTAAGCCAAATGGGACAAAATGATGGAATCTTTGCCACCTGAAAAGAGGAGAAACGGCCGTTCAAATTGTGCCGCCACTTCTCTCATCACATAAATTGCTTCCGATTCTAAAATCTTCAAATGTGTATATTGCATATTTGTTTCCTTCAGTGAATGGTCATTCTTCAATCTGGGGCAGCCTGCCCCAGACACCAATTTATAAGTAAACCAGCTCTACCTTAACATCCTTATTAATTTTGTAATACAGCGGTGCAGCAGTCAGTTAGCTGACCAGATTTCGCCTGGCCAGGCTTTGTTGGAGAAGGGGCTCAATTTGTTTGCGAATGGTTTCGTTGGCATACCCCACCCAGGCAACGTCATCGTCAACGGTGAGTGGTGCATTTAACGGCCGTCCCGCCAAATCTGTCACCACCACACCCAGCTCACGCGCTATCAATTCCGTACACACATCATAAGGATGGCAGCAAATCCCCAGAGACAGCCCTCTCTCTGCCAACAGCGGCTCCAGAAGCGGCCGTAAATCTGCCACAAACCGGTCTCGTCCAGCCATTAACTCATATAACTGGCCGCCTGTGCAAATATATTGATCTTCAAAACAATGTGCCTTCCCTTTTTGTACTGGTCCCAACGCGCCACGCACAATCTCCTCATCAATGGCAGCCAGCACCTCCCGCGCCCCGGGAAAAAAACGGGAAACCATGGCGAAGCCGTGGGCAATGGTTTTGGCTTGGGACGGCCGTAACGTTAACGGCCGTTTCTCCCCTGTCAACCGGTTTACCCGTTCAGCCAAAACGCCCTGCCCCTTCACCGCCCAAACCACATCACACAAATGTTGTTTTACCAAAGGAATCTCGGTCTGTATGGCCAGCTCAATATCTTGCAGGCCGGTAGATGCCCCTTTGTTCGGCGCAACACCCGTCAAAATCCAGCCCGGTCTTTTTTGATACATCAAACCCCGCGTGCCGTCAATTGGATCCACAATAATGCGGTACTTTGCCTCCGATTCGGCCGTGCCCGGCGGTAGAACAACCTTGCCCCCAGGCAATCCTTCTGCCACCAGCACCACCGACACAAACGGCGCAATCTTTTCTGAAAAAAATGCAATCAGCCGCTCCTCACTCACGCGATCGACGGCGTAGATGGTATCTCCTGCGCCATCATGTACCACCGACGCGAGAACGGCCGTTTCCGCCGCCTCGCACACCGCCACCACAGCCTCACGAATCTCAGCATGTAACTGCTTAATCGGTTCCAACAATGGATGCTCAATCATCATTCATTCCTAAAAATAAAATTTGTCAGAGGCGGAAAAAAGAAACGTTAAACCTGTAACCTGCCATTTGCAACCCATCTAATCTCCAATCTCTAATCTCCAATTATCCTGCCACCCCTGATGCAAATTCCTGAAAAGGGTGCGTTCAATTTTTGTGTATGACCAGAGAAAGGTTAATCAAACCTGAGT
>CAZRIB010000424.1:0-3747 GCA_964600035.1 uncultured Ardenticatenaceae bacterium
AGGATTCATTGTCCTCTTCCTAACCCTAATCCTTCGTAATTTGGCGAAGGTATTGGTAAAAATTACGAATTATGAATTATGAAGCTGCGTTTGCAACCTGCCACTTGCAACCTGCAACCTGCCACATTTTATTCATTCTGAGCAATTGCTAATTGATTGTTAAAGGGGAATTTGGGTAGTGAAACAGACGGCGGGCAACTGGTGGCACAGATAATTACCCAGTTACCCGCCTGTTTTGTTGCTTTGTTAATTATGATTGGTAGTGGGCATACGGCTCTGTATGTTCATCTTCTGCCTTGTTCCAATGGTGTACTACCAGGCGGAAAATGTCGGATTCGGTGATGATGCCGACCAGGTTGCCGTGACTGTCTACAACTGGCAGCCCGCCTATCATGTTTGCCAACATTTTTTTGGCCGCTTCGCCAATGGTTGCGTCTGGGGCAACGGTGACAGGGTTGACAGTCATGATTTCGCGAATGGTCAGGCGGTTGAGCAGGTAGTTCATTTCCCACATATTTAGAGAGACGGCTTGTGACGGCCGTGCCTCCCGGATGTCGCCGTAGGTTACGATGCCGATTAAACGGCCGTTTTCATCCACCACCGGCAGACGACGAATTGTGTTTTGTATGAGTAACTGATCTGCTTCGGGCAGCGTTGTATCTGGGGTAACAGTGATGACATCCCGAGACATCCAGTCACGAACCAACTCCAGTTTCATAACACACCCTCCTTGCAGGCCAGTTTACCTGCATGTTTGGGGGCAGAATTATGTTTCAGCGCGATTTTCTGCCCGTAAATACCCGACAGCCAAAATAAACATAATGAGGATGATGATGGCAGAGATAACACAATAGCGGCAGATGGCATGGATGACAAACAGTTCCAATGCCGTAAGCCAAAGTGTGAAAAGCAAGGCAAAGCCAATGACACCTACCATTAATTCTGGCAAATAATCATCCAGCATGTCAATCCAGTCGGGGAGCCAGGTAAGCAAGAAGATGACGGCGTACCCAATAAGGCCGATGAGGGCAACGGGAATGGGGCCAATGGACGAGAAACGGCCGTCTGGCCCACTCACAAGGCCGCAATCATCCCACCCGCTGGAGGTACACACGCCAATCAGCTTGCCGCTGTGAAACATGAGCAGAAAGTAGGCGACTAACATGCCGGGCACTGCCAGCAGTTGAATGACCCGAATTTGCCATCTGTCTGGAAGGTTCATCTGCTTATGACCCTGAATTTGCGGCTTCTAATGCGGCCTGAATGCGTGCCTGAAATTCTGCCAGAGGAACAGCGCCTTCAATCATACGGCCGTTTACAAAAAACGACGGCGTCCCGGACACACCGGCAATCCGTGCTGCACTTTGATTACGCTGAATCTGGCTGACATAGCGGTTACTGTCTACACAATCAGAAAAGGCCGCCATATCCAGCCCAATTTCAGTGGCAACTTCATCAATGCTGGTGCGAGACAAGTGATTTGTTCCGTCAAACCGATCATACATTGACTGTACAAAGTCAAAATAAGCCCCTTGCTCATTGGCACACATAGAAGCCGCCGCCGCTGGCAATGTGATGTTAGACAGGGCATAAGGAAGTGCCACCCAACGCACCAACCCGCTGCTCACAAATGTGTCTAGCAAGGGCTGGAACGATTCATGATGAAAATCGTTACAGTGCGGGCAGCCCAGGTCAGAAACTTCCACCATTGTCACAGGCGCATTTTCATCCCCCAAAAAGACACATGCGCCGTCATTGTTTTCACAGTAGCCGGCCAGGTCTACCGGGTCTGGTTCTTGCAGGGCCAGGTAAAGTAGCCCAAAAACAACAGCAACCCCTACCAAAATGATGCCGCCAATTAATAGCCAATTTGTTTGCCGGGAGGCTGCTTTTTGTTTTTTCACACTGCGTCTTCTTGCTGCTTTCTTGCTCATAAACTTTTGCTTCCTTTTATGTGATTAGGGATTATGAATAAGTATATATTGTATCGAACAGGCATTGAGTGCCCAATGTAACGATTCGCCACGCCTTCTGTCATCACTGTGGGATTCATTATTTTTTCATGTAATATGGGTATTTTGGGGTTTGTTTGTCATGGGAAACGGCCGTTATGCAACTACCCAAAGCTATGCTACACTATCGGGCGAACATAAAAAACGGGTCATCCCCCTGGCAGTTATGGAGCAAATATGGCAGATTTATCCACCACTTATTTAGGCATCAAGCTAAAAAATCCACTCGTCGTCTCCAGTTCCCCCACCTCAGAAAGTATCGACAACATCAAACGCATGGAAGCTTCAGGCGCATCGGCCGTCGTACTCTACTCCCTGTTTGAAGAGCAAATAGAGCTGCAAAATCTGGGCTACCATCAATTTGGCCCAGAGTATAAAACCATGCTCCCGGATGAACTACAACACATCCCAGACATGGCCGAATACAATCATGGTGCAAACAATTACCTCGCCCACATTTATCAAGCCAAAAAAGCGGTGGATATACCAATTATTGCCAGTCTAAATGGATATTATCCGGGTGGATGGGTGCAATATGCCAAATTAATTGAGGCGGCCGGGGCAGATGCTTTGGAATTAAACGTTTATTACCTGGGTTCAAAGCCAGATATTACCGGCAAAGAAATTGAGCAAATGCATATTGACCTTGTCAAAAGCATTAAAGAACAAACAACCATTCCCGTTGCCATCAAATTGAGTCCATTTTTCAGTTCATTTGCCAACATGGCTCAGCAGCTAGACAACGCAGGCGTGGATGGCATGGTCTTGTTTAACCGCTTCTACCAACCAGATTTTGATGTGGAAAGCCGGATTGTCATTCCCAGCTTAACACTGAGTGAACGCGCTGAATTGAGGCTGAGGCTGCGCTGGGCGGCCATTTTATTTAACCGTATCAAAGCCGATATAGCCATTACAGGCGGGGTACATGCGGTGGAGGATGTGGTTAAGTCGGTGTTGGCTGGTGCAAAAACAGTGATGCTAACCTCTGTGCTACTGCGGCATGGCATTGAGTACCTGCAAGAGTTGGAAAGTGGTTTGCATACCTGGCTGGATGCCCATAAATATGAATCGTTGGCTGAGTTATGTGGCAAGTTGAGCCAAACGGCCGTAAAAGACCCGGTTGCTTTTGAACGGGCTAACTACATGCGCGTTCTCAAAACATACAAAACGTGATCCAGCCAGTTACCTGCTACACGTAACCCGAAGTCCGTATACCGTTTTCCGGCGAAGTTACCAGAGGTAGAGCACACGGATTACGGATTACAGGTGCTGCCATCTACCATAAAAAAAATCCCGTAAGCCGGGATTTTTTTATTGCCTGTTTGCCACATGCCCATTATCAAGGGGGACTATCTTGGGGTGTAAAACCTCTTGGATTTCTGTAATTAACTGTCGCGAATTAATATCCTTCAGTAAATACTTATCAGCACCGGCCTGCAAAACAACTTCCCGCTCAATGTCATCAGAGTAGGAAGTGACGACAACAACAGCAACACCAACTTTTTTAAGTGTTTGCACTTCTTGTATTGTCTGTCGCAGTTCGCGATGGCTAACCCCAGACAACCCAAACAAAACAACATTCACATGTTCTTTGTGAATGGCTTCTATTGCTTCTGGCAAAGTCCCCGCCGCAGTAACCGATTCCACTCTGGGGGAAGTGCCTAATCGCCGCAGTAAAGCGTTGCGAACGGCCGTATGTTCATCAAAAATAAGTAGTCTAATTGCATCCATAAAT
>CAZRIB010000425.1:0-3702 GCA_964600035.1 uncultured Ardenticatenaceae bacterium
TGTTTGCACAATGGTGTCCATCTCGTCGGGGACAATGGTGCGGTGTGTGACCTGCCAGGGGGTACGGCCGTTTATGATGTCGGCAATGACTGGCCCGCTGCGGTCTTCATATTCACCGGCTGCACCCCGGTCGCTGACTGTTAAAATGCCTACGTTCATGGTCATTATTTATCTATCTGTTCAATTAAGGCCAACCAATCGTCATTAAGGCCGCTGTCGGAAACGCCAAAGTAGTAGTGAATGTCGCTGCCATCCCGGACAGCCAAATCATACCAGGTGTTGTCTCCTTTTTTGCGCTTGTGGAGTAGGGCAATGTTGCCCTGCCACTTGATTTTGCGCTCCTGTGGCGGGTTGTCTTCCACCTGTGTAATGGCGTAGTGCCACAATTTGCGTGCCGATTTACGGGTGACGTTTTTAATCAGGTTGCCGTTGCGCAGGTCATGAACGGTGTGGTATGTCACGCCTTTGCGTTTTTCGCTTTTGATGATTTCCACACCTGTTGTGGGTGGTTCAAATGTTTTGGCAGCAGGGGCGGGCGTGGTTTGTGGTGGGGTCACGGCCGTTTCCTGTATCGGCTCTATCAAAGTGGGAGAATGGATGCTGCTTGTTACCGGGTGTACGGCCGTTTCCCGCTGCAAACGCCGTTCCACCAACTGCACAATTTCATCTCGCACCGCCAGACTCGTTTCCGTGTCGTCTCGCACATAAAATTTGTTGTCATCCAGCGCATAGGGTGCGTCGGAGCCGGGCTGAACTGTAATACGGATGACTTGCTGCCCTTGTGATGTCAGGCTGTCGATGGCGATGTCTGGTTCGGGGGTCATGCGGGTAGAAACGGCCGTGTACAACTGTTCAATTGCTTTTTGCGGTTCCCGAATACCGGCGGGCTTTTCCTTGGGATTCGCCGTTACACCGGCATAAACAGTGCCGCCATTTCCATTGGCCATTGCACAAATATCTTGCAAAACACGGTCGCGGTGGCCGCCCCTTACGGCTAAAGATGGATGGAATGATTGGACAATTGATTCGCCTTCTTCTCTGGCAAGCTGCACAAAGTCAATGGGATTTGCCGGGCCGCGATACGGCCGTGTCAAAGACAAATCATTCCCTTTTAGCACCTTCGTCAAAGCATCAAAAGACACATCTTCCAACAAAACTTCTGTAATGCGGTCACCAATGCCCAGCACCTTGGGGTTATTGGGGTCTTTCACCAGCCGGTGAGCATCTGAGCCTTGAATACAGCGCATCGGGCGTGGATATTCCGGTTTGGAGCCGTCAAAAAAGCGGCGGGTGTTATAACGGCCGCGTTTTTCCAGGTCTGTCACTTCCAGTACATGCAAATTGGGGTCTTGCGTGTAGGCAATGCGTGTTTGGCCGCCAAAGTCCAGCCCGCGCATAAAGACGCCATTGCTGGAATTGACATGAGCCGCGATGACAATGCCGCCTGCTTCATTAATGACCCGGTAAGCTGTCAGCACGTCAGAGGTGGCGCCAACGGTAGAACTGCCTTCACGCAGTTTTTCGGCAGGCACTTTCAGCGTTAGCAGTAAATGTTCCAGAAAGCTGACTTCTGTTTCTGGTGGAAAAACGCCCAGAATGTGAAAGCCAAACATGGCTGTGAATTCAAAGCCGGGCAGCAGTAAAATTTTGTCCAGCAGACGGCGGTATTCGTCCAGCCTGTGTTTTTCGTCTGGTGTGATACGGCCGTGTTCTTCCAGCCACAAGAGCTGTTCCAGCTCCTTTTTAAGCGCGGCAAAGCCAGCTACTGTGTTGTGGTCTGTAAATGCAATAATATCCAGGCCGCGAATTTCAGCGCGGCGCAGTATGTCCAAAAAAGACACGTCTGGTTCTTGATAATCACTTGAACCAGGCGTGTGCAGGTGTAAATCCATTCGCCGCCATTGGCGAGAAGAGCGACGGCCTCTTGAGTGCCGCCGTCCAGAACGATTAGCCATTCGTAGATCCTTGCTTAATAAGTTGAGTGAGTTGTTGTGATAGGGTGGTGGGGGAAAATGGCTTGAGAATGAACAGGGTGGCTTGTTTTTCCAACGCTTTTTCGCGCAGGCGCTGGTCGCCAGATGTCATGATGACGATGGTGTCTCTGGCGGCTTTTGTTTGGCCTGACCGGATGGTTTCCAGTAAGTCCAGGCCGCTGGCGCCACGTGCCAGGTAGCAGTCGATGATGAAGGCTTTGGTTTCGGCCGTTGCTTCGGTTTTGGCGCTGTCAATGGTTTTGCAGGCTGTTACTTGAAAGCCGTCCATTTCCAGCAGCATTTTTAGTAGATTGACGTTGGTTTCGTCGTCATCGACAACGATGATGTGTTCATTTGCCATTATTTACCCCACTTTGTTGGCGTTGTTTTTACCGGGGACGTCCCAGGTCTGCAATGCCGCGAGCAACGCCAATGATGCTGACGCCGACTTTGAGCGCGTCTTTTGTGGTGATGGCGGGCAGGCCGTTGGTGTTGTTTTCTTCTGCTGTCCGAACCATGAGGTAGGCAGTTCCCAGGCCTATGAGGGCGCCGGCTATGGTTCCGGCCAGTAAAATTTTTGTTTTCCAGTTTGATGCTTGCGTTTCCATTTGGTTAACTCCGTGTGAAGTTGTTTTTAAGTTGTTTGAGGAGGGTTGTTAGGTATGCCAGGAAGGCATTGCCTTTGATGACGGGCTGTGCCATTTTGGGTGCTGTGTTCTGGATGGTTGTTTGGGCTTTGGTGAGCAGGTTGTCTATTTTCCAGAACAGGGTTTGTAAACGGCCGTGCTGCTGCGGCTGCCCATCCTTTGGTTTGTTTTGTCGTTTGTACACCACAAATCCAACTGCGCCCAAAGTAGGCAGAGCACACAGGAAAAGCTGCGGAATGATGATGAAAATAATGGTGATGTCGGCCAGGGCAGAGGCAAAAGCACGTGTGCCTTCTACGGAAGGCGAAAACGTGCCCCAAAGCAGCAGCCCGATGAGTACAACAATGATGACAGCCCCAAAAAGAATGGGTGTGTAGACAAACAGCCAGTTGAATTTTTTAAGGGCGGCCATGCGGGCACGCTGCTCATCGGTAGGCTGTGGTTGATGAACGGCCGTATTGGGTAAAGTTGGTATCGTCATACTGCTCTCGTTTTCCTGGATTATGTCATGACGATTGTACCATAAAGTAAAAAAGGGAAGAAACGTTTGCCCGGCTGTCGTGCTTACCTGCCAACCGGGTTTTCCCTTGGGGCAGCAATCTCAAAGCTGTGAGAAAGTTTGGCAACGCCTCGAATAGTTGCCGCCACTGAGCAGTACTTTTCTTCAGAAAGCTGAATCGCTCTGGCAACTTTATTCTCATCCAGATCAATGCCTTCGACGATAAAGTGCTGGTGGATGTCGGTGAAGGCATAGGGTGGGTCTGACTGCTGTGTGCCGTCGATGTTTACATAAAGGTTGGTTACTTGCTGCCGCTGCCGGCGCAAAATCATGACAACATCATAAGCAGAACAGGAACCCAGGCTGATTAACAGTAAGTCTGACGGCTTAAGGGCTTTCCATTCAGTCCAGGATTCATTTTCATCTTTCGGCCAAGACCCAGACATCACTACGTGACCGAATGTATCTCGACCGATAAACATTTGACTGTCGTGTCCAGTCCATTGTATGGCAACGTTACTCATGTTTTTCTCCTTGAAAATTTCGAATTACGAAGCAGCTTGATGGGTTTGCCACCTGCTGC
>CAZRIB010000426.1:0-3670 GCA_964600035.1 uncultured Ardenticatenaceae bacterium
TTTTTACAAAAACGTTAATTATCAAGATTATGTCAATATAATTACAAAATAATCTGCGTTAATCCTGAAAATCTGCGTCCAAAATTAAAAAGTGCAAACATCGTGTTCATTGAGCCTGCAAAACATCCATATACCGGTTCACCATTTTATCCAAAGAGAAATGCTGCACAGCACGGGCGCGTGCCTGCTGGCTAAATTGTGCCCGGTTTGCCAAAACAGCTTCTGCCGCATCGGCCAGCTGGCGGGCATCCAAAGGCGGGAAGGGGCCAAAACCGTCGTTGGGCAGTGGCACACAACGCCCGGCCTCGCTGCCAATTAACTCCCGGTGTGCGCCGGAGTCGAAGCAAACTGTAGGAACGCCGGAAGCCATTGCCTCCAGCACGGCATTGGGGCAGTTTTGGCGCAGCTTGGCTGAAAGCAGCAAGGCGCTTTGGCGGTATTGGGCGGGCAGTTGGTCGTGGGGCACGGTTCCCAGCCAATGGATGTCGGAACGGCCGTTTACCAGCGCGGCCAACTGTGGTGAGATGTGCCCGGCAACGGCTAACCGCAGGTGTGGGAAACGGCCGTGCAAGATGTCATAGGCCTGGATGACGGTTTCCAGCTCAAAGGCGCGTTTGTAGGATGAAAGCAGGGAGAGGATGGTGTGGGTGGGTGGCTGGCTGGCGGGGGTGAATACGGCCGTGTCTACCCCATTGTAGATGATGTGTTCAGCGGCCTGGTGCGCCCCCAAAAAGTGCAGGCATTGGCGGCGGCTGTATTGGCTTTGGAAGATGATGTGACTGCTAAAAAGGCGGTAATTGAGCCAAATGGGGAAATTGTAGCGAATGCTTTTTACGCGGCCGCTGACGGCCGGGTAGTGAACGCCGTCCAGCCGTTGGACGATGGGAATGCCTAACTGTCTGGCGCGCAGCAGCAGGCGGGGATGGGCGTAGATGATGGCGAGCAGGGCGGTTGTGCGGGGTGTGGGAACGGCCGTTACCGTTACCCCCCGCGCCATTAAAGAACGGGTCAAATTGCGGTAAAAGGTAGACGGCCCGCCGGAGGGTGTAGGTTGGTAGGGGATGCAGATTTCCATAAAAGGTGAAAGGTTGGAGATTAGTTATTAGAGATTGGAGATTGATTGCTCCTTTTCCAGAACTGCCCAAATTGTACCAGTAGTGAGATAGGCCATGTCCAGGCCAAAAGCCAGTTTAAGCAGCAGGCCAACTGCTTTGCGGCGGATAAGCCGCCAGCCGGAAGCCGGATTTGGGTCAAAGTGGGTTATTTGGGCGATGTGCATGTGGTTGGCGGCGGCGCGTGCCTGTATGAAGGCTTGGGCTTCTGGCAGGGAAAAGAACCATTTGTGCCGGTCTTCCGGTGGATTGGCAGGCAGGCCGTAAAATTTGAGGGCTTGCACCTGACCGGCTTGCCGGGCAAACAAGGCCGCCAGGAATGTTCCCGCCGGATTTGGCAGGGAGATGATGACGTATTGACGGCTGACGCGGCACAGTTCGTCGAAGATGTGGTGGGGGTTGTCGATGTGTTCCAGTACGTCCAGGCAAAGTACCGTGTCGAAGCTGTTGTCGGGAAAGGGGATGCTTTCTTTTTCCAGGTTAACTATCTGGTCGGGTGTGCCGCCCAGCCCGATGCCCCAGTAATTTTCGGGATTGGGCAGGTGCTTTTTCAGGTGGCATTCGTCTGCGCCTACGTCGAGGATACGGCCGTTTAGCTGTGGCCGGTACATTTGCCAGACATAGTGTGCTTTGCTTTCGCGGTCGTGATAAGTAAGCCTGTTCTTTTTCATCATTCAGCCTGATTGCTGCGGGTCAATAAAGACAAAATTGTCTCTGCTCTGTGCGTGTATGACAAGGTGCGGGCTTTTTGCCGGGCGTTTTGGGCGAGTGCCTGCTGTTTGGCCGGGTCATCAAGCAGGTTGGTGATGGCTTTAGCCAGTGCAGCGGCGTCATCGGGTGGCACAAATACCACGTCGTCTGGCGTGAGCCAATCTTGCAGGGCGGGAATTTGGGTGGCGATGACCGGTGTGCCGGAGGCCAGATATTCGCCTAATTTTAGCGGGCTGGTCCAGGCGGCGCTGGGGTGGTGTTGAGACGGTGGCAGCAGCAGCAGGTCGGCGTGCCAAAGGTAGGGCGGCACATTTTTGTGGGGCTGCATGCCATGAAAGTGAATGTTGGTGAGTTGTTTTGCCTGGGCTGCGGCCTGATGGCGGGCAATGTCTGCGGGTAGGCCGCCGACGAGATGGAATTGGATGTGGGGTAGTTGAACGGCCGTTTCCAAAATGGCAGGGATGCCTTTGTAGTCGTAGAGGTGGCCGGTGTAGGTGACATGGGGGCCGGGTGTGGTGTAAGGGGAAGGTGGCAGGGTAGACGGCCGTTGAAAAAGGGTTGTATCGACGGCATCTGGCAGGACGGTGATTTTTTGTGGGGGCACGCCTAATGTTTGGTAATGGGCGGCCAGCCGGTGGGAAATGGTTATCCACTGGCGGAATGCTTTGTGGCGGCTGGCACGGACGAAAAGGCGAAACGGCCGTGTCTGGTTGCCGGGGTGGGCATGGCTTTCTGCAAAGGTCGGCATACCGGCCAATGTGGTCAGATAAGGGTAAATGTAGCTGCGGCAGTAAATGGCATCTGGCCGGAGGCGCAGCGTGATAAAAAATGCCATCAGCGAGAAAAGCCAGTTTGGGTCGATGGGCAGCCCTAAAATGCGGCGGGGGATGATGTGCCATTGGATGGGGGTGGTGATGGCGTAGTGGTCGTTGAGAACGGCCGTTTCCGGGGTTGTTTCATCGCCCAGACAAACCAGATGAACGTCATGGTGCAGGCGGGCAAAACCCTGCGCCATTTTGATGGTGTTCAAGGCATGTGCCAAATGGCTGCCTGCAACAAGTCCGCTTGCGACAACAATTTTCATGATTTTTGTGATAATCAAAAAAGGTGCATCATTAAAGACACCATTGTTCCGCCCATAATGTTAAGATAAATAAATTCCAGATACGCGCATTTCTGTACACAACATTTTTATTCATAATAGCTTGCCAATCTTTTGCAAAGTAGCCATTACGTACCCAATACCCATTGCTGATTACATTGAATGCCCATGCCCAGTCAAATTTTTCTAAAATTTGCAAGCTAAAGCCTTGCTTAGGATGGTTAAGAACAGATTGCGGGACACGATTTTGTATATAGTTTCGTAATATATGTTTGCTAACCTGTTGTTCTTGTTTGCTAATCGGTTGAATTAGCGCCCATTCAATCAATCTATGATCTAAAAATGGGACACGTATTTCTAGACCAAATGCCATACTAGCCCTGTCAACTTTTGGCAAAATTGAATCAGAACAAAACGTCATCAGATCAATGCGTTGTAGCGCTCGTTTTACAGGCAAGGTAGGGGAATAATGTTTCAGTAATGGCGCTATCATCGTCTCATCTGTGAATTCAACACCCAGAGGCTCCAGGATATGTTGTGCTTCATCAGGTAAATATCTTGGATGGATACGCCAGGCATGTTGATGTAACAATGATTTTTCTGCAAACTGTTTAGCACCTGGCAACATTGCAGGAGATCGAGGATTAAGTCGGGTGTGTAATAATTTAAGTGCTATTTTAAGATTGCTCAAGGCTGTTTTTGGAGGATCGTTGTACCAACTATAGCCACCGAAAATTTCATCCCC
>CAZRIB010000427.1:0-3659 GCA_964600035.1 uncultured Ardenticatenaceae bacterium
AGGAGTCTGTTATGGCTGACACAAACGGCCGTTCCCAATCCCCCCTCACACTCATCGGCACAATCCTACTCGTCGTCATCATTCCCCTCGCCATCGGGTTATACGCCGCCCCGCGCCTCGTTCCCAAACCAAAAGTGGGCATCATCCGCCTCAGCTTCGACATTTTCGACCTGACAGCCTTTGAAATAACCGAACAGCTTGCCTACGCCCGCGATAACAACGACATTCAGGCCGTTGTCCTCATCATCAACAGCCCCGGCGGCTCTGCCGCTTACAGCGAAGAACTGTACCTGGATGTGCTAAACACCCGCCAGCAAATGCCGGTTGTCGCCTCTATTGATTTACTGGCCGCCAGCGGCGCTTATTACATGGCCGCTGCCGCAGACGAAATTTATGCCAAGCCCACCTCCAACGTTGGCAGCATCGGCGTTATCGCCTTTTTACCGGGGGATGTCTACATTGAAGACGAAATTTTAACAACTGGGCCATACAAAGCCTTTGGCGGCACACGGGATGGCACTGTTCGCCAAATTGAGCGGGCTAAATTTGCCTTTTTACAGGCAGTTGAGCTTGGCCGAGGGGATCGTTTAGCCATCGACCGGGAAACGCTTTCCCGTGCAGAAGTTTATACCGGTGTGCAGGCGTGGGAGTTTGGTCTGGTTGATGGGTTGATGTCGAATGATGAGGCCGTTGCCCGGGCTGCAGAATTAGCGGGCTTGCGCGACTATGAAGTGGTTGAGTTGTATCCATTAACATTTGATCTGGATACATCGGCGACATTTGGTCAGTATCGCCCGCCTTCGATTGATGCAGAAAAGTTGTGGGCTGCGCCGACTAATTTGCCCCCCGGTTTGTATTACCGGTATATGCAGCCGCCGGTGAATCATTAACCGCTAATTTTGTAATCCTTAATCTTTATTCTTCAACTAGTCATCAACAGGATTGACTTATGCGCAAAGCAATAACTTATCTGGTTGTGTTCCTGGCCTTGTTGACAGGGCCAACGATTGTTCGCTATTTGGGGACGTATCAGCTTTCTAAACCTGAACGGACAGTGCCTACTTATACGCCTGATGTGCCGGAAGTGCCGACACCTGCATCGACGGACTTTGTGGATGAACCGCAGGAGGGGGAGGGGTTGGTTTTGCTGGATCAGGCACACGGCAATGACTTTACGATGGATGAGATTGGGTATCTGGACGGCCGTTTAGCGGCACGCGGCTATGAACTGCTGCCATATTACGGCGGCGACATGGCAACTGCTTTGCGCTCAGTCGATTCATTGATTGTCATTGCGCCGTTGTTCTCCTTTACGCAAGAAGAGGTGCAGGCTGTCACCCAATTTGTAGACAGGGGTGGGCGGCTGCTAATGGTTGGCGACCCGACACGTTTTAATTTGTTGTTTAATGAAGAAGATTTCTTTGCGCCGCCGGAACTGCAAAATGACCAGATTCCTTTGAACAGCTTGAGCAATGCCTTTGATATTGTGTTTAATGGCGATTATCTCTACAACACGCTGGAAAATGAAGGAAACTTTCGCAATATCATTATTTCCGGGGCAGGTTTTGCTGAAGATGGCTTGACGGATGGCCTGGAGAAGGTTGTTTTTTATGGCAGCCATTCTTTGCAGGTGGGGGCTTCGGCGGAGCCGCTTTTGCTGGGTGATGAGAATACGTGGTCTTCGGCAACGGATAGACCGGGGGGCCTTGTATTGGCGGCGCTGGGCGGCAGCGGCCGTGCTCTGGCGTTGGGTGATATTAATTTTTTGATGGAGCCGTATTACACTGTTTACGATAACGGCCGTTTCATTGCCCAAATCGCCAACTTCCTCACAGACACCAGCCAAAGACAATTCACCCTCTCCGACTTCCCCTACTTTTTCGACAAAAACATCAGTCTGGTCTACCTGGGGCAGCCAGACCTGGGGCCAAACGTCTTTGACGAAATTATTGCCCTGCAAGAAGCCTTCCGCCGCGTCGGCCAAAACCTGGAACTGGCGGGCAGCATAGACAAAGCAGAACAAGGTCTCTTCCTGGGGTTATACAACCAGGCCGACGACATCACCGACATCCTGGCAGAAGCCAACATTACCCTGGTGATAGACCCGCCCATCACCACAGAAGAGCAAACGCCGGCACAACCTGAACCAGAGGCAGAGACCGCCACAGAACCTACACCCGAACCCACGCCAACCGCAGAACCGGAAAGCGAAGAAACGCCTCCGCCGGAAGAAACAGAAACCCAGGAAACAGTCCGGCTCATTCAGTCCGACTTGGGCAGCATCCAGATGTCTGGTACAGCCCTCATTTTGCTGGACGAAAGCAGCGGGCACAAGCGGGTTATTGTCCTGGCAGCCAGCAGCGCCGGACTGGAAAATGCAGTAAACCGCCTGCTCAATCTCATTCCCTTAAATGCCGACTATGCTTTGGCAGATTGTTTGCTGCAAGGGGCATTGGCTCTTTGTCCCACCGACATTGCGGATGAAGAGGTGGAGGCAGAATTGCTGGCCGGTGGTGAACCTGCCCAGCCTGAACCAACGCCTGAAGCAGATGGTGAGACGGATTTGAGCGGCGGGGGTGCGCCCGGAGAACCGCTCCCGGAAATTGATGCTGTCAATCAAGGGTTTGTGACATTTGATACGGCCGTTTCCGGCGAACTGGGCGTTGGCGAAGCACATTCATGGTATTTTGAAGATGGCCCGGCAATTATTGACATAACAGTGACGGGCGATGATAACATGGACACCATTTTAGAGCTGTATGACCCCGACAACATGCTAATTGCAACGGCCGATAACACCTTTGCCGCCGGAACAGAAGAACTATTAGGCATAGAAGTCGGGGCAGGCATCTACACCATCGTCATACGCGACTTCTTTAGCGATGGTGGCGGTTACACCCTAACCGTAACGGGTACACCCACAGAAGCCCCGCCAGAAGGAGATAACACCGATGAAGGCAGCAATCCACCGGACGAAAATGGCGCAGATGTTACCGGATTAAACATTCTTGTTTACGGTGATGACGTAGGCACAGCTTATGGCGACGGCTTAACCGACATTGACCGGTTTACTGAACTGTTAGCCGACAACCACATCGTGACCACCTGGCTGAATTCTGCCGATGGCGACCTGACGGCCGATTTGCTGGATGGCATTGATTTGCTTGTGTGGGACAGCGGCGACTTTATGGACGAAAACGGCTTCATTGAAGACGATACCTTCCTCATTTTGGACTTTCTGGATGCCGGTGGAGAACTGATTGTCACCGGAGGAACACCTTCATTATTTGGCGGTTTTAGCGACCTGGATGTTTCCGTTATTTCTGATTTGGAACTGGCAGGCGAAAACACCATTTTGCTGGCAAATTTGAATGCGGGAGACGTGGTGGCCTTGACAGCGCCATTTACCACCATGACGGGGGAAGCATTGGCCGAAGATTTTGGGGAGGATGTCACCCTTTTTGCTATTCGCGGTCCTGAAAGTGAATTTTCAGGCAATGTGGTCGGCTTTGCCATTGACGACAGCACCACATCGCAGCGAGCGGCCTTTTTGCTGCTGCCTTTTCGGGCGCTCCCGGATTCGCTTCAGCCTGTTTTACTGACAAATTTAGTGAACTGGCTCTATCAAGACAATACAGCAGGATGACACGAACGGGAAA
>CAZRIB010000428.1:0-3652 GCA_964600035.1 uncultured Ardenticatenaceae bacterium
AAAAAGCTGCTCCTTGCCACCTGCAACTTGCAGTTTGCTGCCTGTTTGAATTTTTAATCATCAATCTTTACCGTCAAAGGAGAACCCGCCATGACCGACATGTATATTGTTGTCTACTCCCTCATTGGCATGCTCATCAGCCTGCCCGGCTTACTGCTTGCCCTCAACCTGCTCATGCCCAAAGTCACCGAACGCGCCCAAATCCGGCTCAATGAAACCCCCGGCAAAAGCTTCATTCTCGGCGTGCCTATCACAGCCGCATTCTTGCTGTTTATCGCCATCACCAGCCAGGTACCCGGCCTGCAAGCCATTGCCTTTATTGCCGCATTTCTAGGCATGGGGCTGGGCACATTGGGCGCTGCTGGCTTTGCCCGCCTCCTGGGACAACGCCTTTCGGCATTAACCGGGCCTTTGTCCCGGCTTAAGTCCATTACATTGGGCGCAGTTGTTTATGAACTGGCCTGCCTCTTTCCCATTGTTGGCTGGTTCATTTTTGCGCCGCTGGTGGGCATTACCCTCATTGGGGCGGCGGCTTTTGCCCTGCTGGGCTGGCTGCCCAGACCGGTTATTGAGGAACGTGTAACGGCCGTTGAGTCGGCCTAATATACGTAACCCGAAGTCCGTATACCGTTTTCCAACAACTGACAACGGATGGTGGTGATGCTTCTTCATCACACCATACCATTGGAGAAACAGATGTCCCTATCTCGCCGTCAATTCTTACGCCTGGGAGCAGCAGTGGCCGCCGCCACAGCCACCAGCGCATGCAGCGTCGTTGGCCGTGAAGTAAAGCAAAACGAACTCCCCACCCAACTAACTTTTGCTCCCCAGCCATCTGCACAAACAGACACCCTCTGGCGGCTGCTTAACCGGGCTGGCTTTGGCCCCCGCCCCGGCGACTATCAACGTGCCGCCCAAATGGGTGCTGCCGCCTGGCTGGAACAACAGTTAAACCCGGAGCAAATCGACGACACGGCCGTTAACCTGATCACCCGCCAGCTAAGCCACTACCAAAAAGATATTGACGTGCTGCTGGCCGAAGAAAGCGAAGACGTGCCCCGTGAACTCATCGCCCACACCCTGGTGCGTGCTCTTTATTCCAACCGCCAGCTTTATGAAGTGATGGTGGAATTCTGGTCTGACCATTTCAACATCTATTTGCGCAAAAATCAGGCCATGCCTTACCTGAAACTGGTTGATGACCGGGACGTGATACGGCCGTATGCCCTCACCACATTTCGCCAATTACTGCACGCCTCCGCCAAAAGCCCGGCCATGCTCGTCTATCTGGACAATGTACGCAGTACAAAAGAACATCCCAACGAAAATTACGCCCGCGAACTGCTGGAACTCCATACCCTGGGCGTACACGCCGGTTACACCCAACAAGACGTGCAAGAAACAGCCCGCTTACTCACCGGCTGGCACGTCCGCCATCGGGGGCGGCAGCAAGGGCAGTGGTTTTTTAATGCAGAAGCCCACGACTTTGGCGAAAAAAGTATTCTGGGGCATACCTTCCCGGCAGGCGAAGGGGAAGCGGAAGTACTGCGGCTGCTCGACATACTCGCCAGCCATCCGGCCACAGCTGCCTTCATCGCCACCAAGCTGGTTCGCCGCTTTGTAGCCGACGACCCGCCCGCCTCGCTCATCGACCGTCTTGCCAACACCTTTTTAGCCACCGATGGCGACATTAAAGCCATGCTGCGCGACCTCTTCCTTTCTGATGAGTTTGCCAGTGCGCCGCCCAAACTAAAACGGCCGTTTACCTACCTCGTCTCCACCCTGCGCGCCCTCAATGCCGATGTTGCCCTGCGGCGGCAGGGGCGCGCGCTTGGGCAATGGCTGCGCCAGTTAGGCCAAATGCCCTTCATGTGGCCGCCGCCCAACGGCTACCCGGTCGAATCGGCGGCCTGGGCAACCAACTTGCTGCCCCGTTGGAACTTTGCCCTGGCGCTGGTGCATCACCACCTGCCCGGCATCACCGTTCCCTGGGATACGTTGGCACAAGCCGGAAAAATTGAATCAACCGAAGGGGCTGTTAATCTGCTGGCCAGCTTAACACATGGGCCAGCCCCCAATCCCAACACCCGCGAGCTGATTTTGGCCTATGTAGGCACAGAGTTGACCAACAGCGAAACCCGCCTGCGTCTGCGCGATGCAGCCGCTCTGCTATTAGCCAGTCCTGATTTTCAATGGACGTAATGGAAAGGACTTTTTTATGACTGTAAAAACTTACTGCACGGAATACGGCCGTCTTTCTCGCCGCGACTTTTTAACCCACTCCGTCTCATCTGCGGCTTTTCTGCTGGGGCCAAAGCTGGCAGCCATGCCCACCTGGATGCCGCGCATCACCCTGGCAGACCCCCACGTAGGGCCGCGCGGCGACACGCTTGTTGTTATTTTTCTGCGCGGCGGGGCAGATGGGTTAAACATTGTTGTGCCACACGGCGACGACAATTATTACCGCAGCCGCCCCAACATTGGCATTCCCCGCCCGGATGATAACAACAACAAAAACGGCCGTACGCTGGACATGGATGGCTTTTTTGGCCTGCACCCGGCGCTGGCCGCACTGCATCCCATCTACCAGAGTGGCGATTTGGCCGCCATTCATGCAACCGGCTCTCCAGACGAAACCCGTTCCCATTTTGAAGCAATGGATTTAATGGAGCGCGGCGCAACGACCAACGGAGATTACACGGGTTGGCTGGCTCGCCATCTGGCAACATTAGACACAGGGAACAATTCTGCGTTACGTGCGATTGGTGTAGGTGATATGCTGCCAGCTATGCTGACTGGTGCTGTTTCGGCCACAGCTTTGCAGTCTATTGGTGAGTATCATTTGCTGGATGCCAATGGGCAGGCGGCTGAAATGCAGCAGCTTTTGCAGCAGTTGTATGCCGGGCAGGATGATTTGTTGGCGGCGGCGGCACAGCAAACGTTTGCCGCGATGGATGTGTTGGCCAAGGTGGACGGGAGTGGGGGAAACGGCCGTGTCTACCCCGAAACCGAATTTGCCCAAGCCATGAAAATAGTTGCCGACCTCATCCTGGCCGATGTGGGCGTAGAAACAGCATGTATCGACTTTGGCGGCTGGGACACCCATGTCGCGCAAGGCAGTGCTGCCGGACTCATGGCCGGGCTTCTTGCCGAACTGGGTGAAGGGATGGCCGCCTTCTATGAAGATTTACAAGGCAAGCAAGACAACGTCACCGTTGTAGTTATGTCGGAATTTGGGCGGCGTGTAACTGAAAATGGCGGCCTGGGCACAGATCATGGGCACGGTAATATGATGCTGGCGATGGGTAAAGGCATTAACGGCGGGCAAGTTTTTGCCAAATGGCCCGGCCTGCACAAAGAACAGTTGGACGGCCCCGGCGATTTAGCCATCACCACTGATTACCGGGATGTTTTGGGTGAAATTTTGCAGCACCGATTGAATAACCCGCGTGTATCAGATGTTTTTCCCGGCTATGTTATGAATGAGTTGGGTTTGGCACTTCCCCGTTTGTAAACTGTATTTCGAAAGCCGTATTCCGTAAACCACAGACCATAAACACCTTACGGAATACGGCCGGTACGACTGCATTAAATCGTGGTTTGCCTATTGCCAACGATTGAAATCATTGGCTATAACCAAAAGTGCGTTAAA
>CAZRIB010000429.1:0-3644 GCA_964600035.1 uncultured Ardenticatenaceae bacterium
TAAGTTACAAACAGCAGATTACAGGTCCCTTCTCGCCCCTCATCTCTAATCTGCCCGGCGAATCATATCAATTTGAAAAAATTGTTCCTGAAAATGGATTTGCTCATAAATTTCAGCATCTGTCAACTGAATGCCGTTGGGCACAACAACCAGTTTATCGTCGTCATCATCCCGCCGGTGAATAACGGCTATACACTCTCCCTCAAAGGTTTCACATGGGGTTGAAACGTTTAGCACGTAGGCATCCAACGGTTCGCCATCACCGGAAAGAGTGCTTTTAATGTAGCCGTAGTTCACTGGATACACGAAATCCCATTCAGGGTGAACGCTGCCCAATGGTCTGTCTATGGTGACAGCAACTGTTTTATGGAGGAAGGCTTTGGCCTGGGTGATTTTTTGGGATGTCATGAATAGTGGATCATAGTATCTGTTGGTCACTTTGGCAATTTGTCAGCGTACTGGGGTTTGTTTTAACGGCCGTTTCCCGTCCACTTTTACCCCATCCACACAACCCTACCCCAACAAATCCTTCACCACCACACCATCCTTCATCACCCAGGCAACATTCTCCACATCCTCCAGCACACGCACATTTGCCAACGGATCCCCCTTCACCACCACAACATCCGCCAGCTTACCCGCAGCCAGCGTACCCAGCCTGTCATCCCAACCCAAACACTCAGCCGCCACCTTCGTCGTCGCCACAATGCTTTCCATCGGCGACATCCCAATACCACACATCAACCCCAATTCCCGCAAATTTGTACCATGCGGCATTACCCCCGCATCTGTCCCCATAGCAATCTTCACCCCGGCTTTATAAGCCCGGCCAATACTGTCACTGTGAATCTCAATGGTCTCACGTGCTTTACGCACACCCCATTCCGGCATCGCCCCAGTCGCTTCCGCAATCTCCACAACCGCCAACGGCGCCAGCAGCGTTGGAACCAGATACGTGCCATTTTCCAGCATCAACTCAATGGCCTCATCATCCAAAAAGATGCCATGCTCAATAGAATGAATACCTGCCCGCACTGCATTTTTAATTCCCTCTGCCCCCTGAGCATGTGCCATCACCTTTACCCCGCGCCGGTAAGCCGCCTCCTGCACCATCACCTTCAGCTCTTCCGGCGTAAATTGGGTAAACTCTGGATGGTCTGTTGGACTCAACACGCCCCCCGTCGAGCAAACCTTAATAATATCCGCACCGGCACGCAGTACTTCCCGCACTTTTTTGCGAACTTCTTCCACCCCGTCACACAAGCCTTCTGGCCGTCCGGGATGTCCACCAAACAAACCAAAGTCTGCGCCAGAAGGCAGCCAGCCGTCCCCATGCCCGCCTGTAATGGAAAGAACAGTGATGGAAATTTGCATGCGCGGGCCTAAGATCAACCCGTCTTCAACTGCCTTTTTCGTGCCCAGGTCTGCCCCACCGGCATCGCGTACAGTGGTAATACCTGCCATAACGGTGTTTTCAAAGTTTTTGATGGCCTGGTAAAAGTTGTAGGAAAACGGCGTGGTTAACGCCTTTAGCATGTTGACTTCCTGAAACATCAAGTGGACATGGGTGTCAATCAAGCCGGGCAAGATGGCGCCGCCCTTTGCGTCAATCATCGTCACATCTTCGTCTGGCAAACGGATGTCGCTTTTGCGCCCAACTTGCCGGATGCGGTTGTCTTTGATGAGTACAGCCCCATTGGCAATGGGTTTGCTGCCTGTGCCGTCAATAATTGTGCCGTTGTGGAGAAGGGTGTATGTCATTTGGGGGTCCTTTTTTGATTGGGTTGCTAAGTAAACCGCATAGAATAGGCGCTTTTTTCTCCAAAAACTTTCTGCGGTTTGTCTAAAATGGGAGCTTGAGTTTACCGGATGTTATAATGGGCGGGCAAAAATTCAGGGAATGGAGTTGGCATGACGCATAAAATTGAAGAGGCCTTGTGGCGCATTTATAAACGGCCGTCTCGCCCAACACTGTGGCAAAATGGCGGCAATCTCCCCTGGGACGACCCCGCATTCTCGCGGCGTATGCTGCGCGAACATTTAGACGAATCTCATGGTGCGGCCACCCGGCAAATGCCGGAACGCATGGCACAAATGGATTGGCTGTGGCAAAAGCTGGCCTTGCAGCCCGGCCAACACTTTCTGGATGCAACCTGCGGCCCCGGTTTGTACGCGGTTGAAATGGCGCGGCGCGGTCTGCTGGTGACGGGTATTGATTTTGCACCGGCATCAATTGATTATGCGAAGGAATTGGCAGAGGTGCAGGGGGTAAACGGCCGTACCACCTTCATCCTGCAAGACATCCGCCACAGCCAACTACCCCCAACCCACTTTGACGCCGCCATCCTGCTGTACGGCCAGCTTGCCGTTTTTCCCCGCCACGAAGCCCAGGCCATCCTGCAAGCCATCGCCCACTCGCTAAAACCGGGCGGCCGTTTGTGTGTGGAACTGCTTAATCAGGACAAAGTAGACAAAACCGACAGCAGTTGGTGGTACACCGATGACAGCGGCCTGTGGGGTGATGCCCCTTATTTGCATCTGGGAGAGCGCTTTTGGGATGCAGAAAGTCAGGCTTCTTTGGAACGGTATCAAATTTTGCATCTGGAAAGCGGCCAGTTGGATGAAATTATTTTATGCGACCAGACTTATGCTGTTGATGAGATGAAGGCCATGATGAAGATGGCAGGGTTTACGGCCGTATCCCACTACCCCGCGTGGGACAACCTGCCTTTGTACGATGCCGAGGAGTGGATTGTGTATGTTGCAGAAAAATAAGCTGCACCTGCCACCTGTACTAATGGCCTGGCTGCTGGTAAACAGTGGCATAACGGCCGTATTGTTTACCTGGCTTAGCACCCAACCGGCAGACCCGCTCGCTGTGTCCTGGTCAATGGCACTGATGCTGGGGGCTGTTTGGGGTGCAGTACAATGGCTGGTGCTCCGTCAGGCGGCTATCCGGCCTTCTTTGTTATGGACAGCGGCCAATGCGCTGAGTTGGGCGGCAGGTGTGCCCTTTTTGCTGCGTGCCACGGCCGTTTTATCCACCTCTGCGGCGGCCGTTGCCCAACTGCCCAGACAATTTGAAGCCATGTATAACCTGCCTTTTCCCCTGGGCGTTGGCTTTTTCATTTTGCTCACCACGCTGGCATTTTTTGGCATTTTTGCCGGTGTGCCGTTGGCTGGCGGCCAGTGGCTGCTGCTGTGGCTGCACCCCCACACGCGCCCAACTGCCCAGCCCTGGTTTGGGCAGTCGGCGTGGGGCTGGACAATTGGCCTGTTTGCCGGAGGCGGGTTGGTGAGTGTATTGGTGGCGATTGGTACGGCCGTAACCCCTGTAACGGCCGTGCCCAAATGGTTCGTCTTTGCCCTTACCGGCCTGCTCACCGGCGCTGTCTACACCATCTTCACCGCCCGCCTGCTCACCGGCCAGCCAGAAGACACCTCTGGCCTGTTTGAAATTGAGCAACAAGGAATTGATGATGACAGGGAGATTGGGGGGTGAGGATTGGAGAAGATTAGGGATTGGAGATTGGAGATTGGGAGATTGGGGATTGGAGATTGGGGATTGGAGATTGGGAGATTGGGGGATTATGACCCGTCCTGAATATAATTGACACATTAGCGACCATCCAGGACGGAGAAAT
>CAZRIB010000430.1:0-3642 GCA_964600035.1 uncultured Ardenticatenaceae bacterium
TTGACTGCTCCGAAAAAAGCCACGAATTGCACGAATGAGTTCACTGAAAAAAGGTTGATTTCACCGCAGAGGCGCAGAGAACACAAAGATTTTTTTCTCTGGTAACTTCAAATTCTCCGTGCCCTTTGCGCCTTAGCGGTTATTTTTTTCTGGCGTTTCGTTGCGCTCTTTGCGTGCTTGGCGGTTTTTTCAGCAAACTCAAATTTACGTTTCGCAAAATTTCCGTTAGAAAGTCCCTAAATAGGTTGTCAACCCTGCTTGTAGACAGTAGTATTACCATTGTTCCTGTAAGTGCCCGCCATTTCACCATTGCAACACAACAACTGGAACAAGAAATCACATTTTTTTGGTGAGCTATGACAGAAATTGAACCTGAATTGATAACCATTATCGAAGGGCCAACCCCGGACTTTCAGCCCACACCTGCTTTTTGGAGTCAATCCATTTTTGAGGGGCCGGAAGACCGCGTGGTGGCTACCACCCAACTGCGTACAGCAAATGGGGAAGAT
This sequence comes from uncultured Ardenticatenaceae bacterium, assembly GCA_964600035.1. Classification (GTDB taxonomy): domain Bacteria; phylum Chloroflexota; class Anaerolineae; order Promineifilales; family Promineifilaceae; genus CAZRIB01. The sequence continues at coordinate 510 of CAZRIB010000430.1, forward strand.
ATTCAAGAGCGCTGCCTGCGTGCCTGGGAAGAAGGCCGCTCCGTCAAACTGGATTTTCCAGACGAACTGCGGATGCGTCAGCAGGTGGATGTAATGGCTTTGCGCCTGGGCGAAGTGGACGAAGGGCAGGTATTGCAGCTTTGGGTTTCACTGCCTTTAGAAGTCGTTATGGAAGAAATCGACGAAGATGACGAAGAAGATTATGACGATTATGACGACTATGATGATTATGGCGATGACGATGATTTGATGTTTCCCTAAATATGGGTGATTTTTCAAAAGACTGGGGATTGGTTTCTGCTTATTGGTCGTTTCATGCAAGCGGCTTGGTAGAACAGGCTCCAGTCTTTTTTGTTATCAGTCGCCAGGGGGTAAACGCTGCAAGGGTTCTGTGGCTGCTTTAATCCTTAATCATCAATTATCAATCTTTATTTTTGCAGGAGGTGCACGATGGCATTTGAGACAATTTTGTATGATGTGGCTGATGGCGTGGCAATGATTACTTTGAACCGGCCTGATGTTTTGAATGCGTTTAATGACCAGATGATTGGGGAAACGATGCAGGCCTTGAAGCAGGCTGGCCGAGATGAGGCTGTGCGCTGTATTGTGGTGACGGGTAACGGCCGTGCCTTCTCCTCCGGGCAAGATTTAGCCGACGTGCAAAACCGGGCTGGCGACTTTTCCATTGGCGAACATCTCCGGCATGGATATAACCGCCTTATCATGCAAATGATGTCTCTGGAAAAACCCATCATCGGCGGCATTAACGGCATTGCTGCCGGGGCGGGCTGCGGCGTGGCATTAGCCACAGACATTCGCATCGCCTCTGACAAAGCCTCCTTCATGCTGGCTTTTAGCCGCATTGGGCTGATACCCGACAGCGGCCTAAATTGGGTACTGCCCCGTTTAATAGGCTATACCCGTGCCTATGAAATGGCTGTCACGGCCGAACGTGTGCCTGCGGATAAGGCGTTGGCGTGGGGGCTGGTCAATGATGTTGTGCCGGCTGACCAGCTTGCCGAGAATGTGCAGGCCTGGGCTAAAAAGCTGGCCGCCGGGCCAACTGTGGCATTTGGGCTAACCAAGCGGGCGATGATGCGCACTTTGACGATGGATTTGCCTGAGGCGCTGGAATATGAGGCTTATCTGCAAGAAGTAGCAGGTCGCACAGAGGACAATCGCGAAGGGGTGGCTGCCTTTTTGGAAAAACGACCGGCGCAGTTTAACGGGCGCTGAGGAGAGGTTTTATGAAGACGGTTGCAGTGATTGGGGCGGGAACGATGGGGCGCGGTATTGCACAGGCAACGGCCGTTGCCGGATACCGCGTTATCTTGTTTGATATTGCCCGGTCTGTTTTGACGGCCGCCCAGTCCCAAATGTTTCATTCTATTGACAAAGGCGTGGCCAGAGGCAAAACTGCCCCCGAAACGGCCGAACAGGCTAAAAAGTCTGCCCTGTTCACAACCGACCTGGACGAAACGGCCGCTGCCGATCTTATCATCGAAGCCGTGCCGGAAAAATTATCCCTGAAACGCGAAATATTCAGTCAGCTAGACGAAATTTGCCCGCCGGAAACCCTGTTTGCCACCAATACCTCCAGTCTCAGTATCGATGCCATTGCCTCTGCCGTAACTCGCAGCGACCGGTTTGTGGGGCTGCACTTTTTTAACCCGGCGCACATTATGAAGCTGGTGGAAGTGATACGGGGTAGTGACACCAGCGACGAGACCATGAATGTGGCCCTGGCATTTGTAGAGCAGTTGGGGAAAACGGCCGTATTATGCAAAGATACGCCTGCTTTCATTGTCAACCGCGTTGCCCGGCCATTCTATGGTGAAGCTTTACGGCTGCTTGGCGAAGGGGTGGCCGACGTTGAAACAATTGATACGCTCATCAAATCATTGGGCTTTCGCATGGGGCCGTTTGAGCTAATTGACCTGATTGGCTGTGATGTGAATCTGGCCGTAACAGAGTCCGTCTACAATGCCTACTTCCAGGAGCCAAAATACAGACCCCACCCCATTCAGCGGCGCATGGTAGAAAGTGGACGGTTAGGCAAAAAAAGCGGCCGTGGCTTTTATGATTACCGTGAAAATGAGCCATAGGACCCGTTTAGCCAGTGACGCACAGATTGGTTCAATCTTTAAGATTGAACCAATCTAAACCAATGTATAGGAATGAACCAAATGAATATCACACAAGAAGACATTCTTGCCTGGTTACTGGACGAAGGGATAACCATTTTAATTATCATTGCGGCTTCTCTGGTTGCATACCGGCTGTTAACTATTGCCACATCCAGGCTGAGCAAACACATTCAGTCACTGGATAATGAAGACGACAGTGAATTAGACAGGCGCACAAAAACCATCTTTCGCGTCGTCCATAGTTCCGGTGCAGTCATTATCGTTTCGACGGCGTTGATAACCATTTTGAATGAAGTGGGCCTTCCCGTTGGCCCACTGTTAGCCAGCGTTGGCGTTGTTGGGTTGGCGTTGGGACTGGGCGCGCAAACATTGGTTAAAGATGTTATTAGCGGCCTGTTTATCTTGATTGAGAACCAATACACCGTCAATGATTCTGTTGAATTGGCGGGCATTTCTGGCACAGTGGAAGAGATGAATTTACGTGTCACAAAAATTCGCGACTTGAATGGCACATTACATATGATACCGAATGGGGAAATTCGGGTGGTTGCGAATAAGACGCGGGATTGGTCACGGGCGGTTGTGAATGTTGGGATAACTTATGATACGGATGTTGACAAGGCAACGGCCGTACTCAACCAAATCGGTCAACAGGCACAACAAGACCCGGAAATAGGCAAGCTGTTACTGGAAACCCCGGTCGTGACAGGGGTGGAAGATCTGGGGGATTGGGCGGTGCAGCTGCGCCTGATGGTTAAAACACAACCCGGCGCACATTGGCAGGTCATGCGCTGGCTGAGGCGAGAAATTCGCCTGGAATTTGCTAAAGAGGGTATTGATTTAGCGTTCCCCCGTCAGGACATTATGCTGCTGCGTGAGGATAAAGCGGCAGAGTAATGGGGCAAAGGGTGAGGTGAGACAAACGCCTATCTCCAATCTCCAATCTCTAATCTCTAATCCTCACCAATCATTCCAACGTTGCCATG
>CAZRIB010000431.1:0-3637 GCA_964600035.1 uncultured Ardenticatenaceae bacterium
ACCAGCCATGCTGTACGCTGGCGGCGGCCAAACGCTCTTTCTCTTTCTACCTGTTCTGCTCGCATCATAATAGTCGCACCCGAAAACGTGAAAATTCTCCTGTTGCCGCTTCCCAGGACAAAGAAACCCGGTCTACACGGGCATGGGGAGAACCTTTATGCAAAAATTGAACAAATTGCAGCAAATCACTGCGCGGTCCTTCAGCAACTGTGCGCACAGTGCCATTAAATTGATTAGCCACCCAGCCGGTAAGCCCTAAACGCTGGGCTTCTTTTTGGGTGTAGTAGCGAAATGAAACCCCTTGTACCCGACCATATACGGTGGCATCCAGACGTACAATTTCATCCTGTAATTTCTCTTCCATTTTGATACCTCAAAATAAAGATTGATGATTGATGATTCATGCACGTTTACCCTCTTTAATCTTTAATCTTCAATCTTTAATGATTTAACTGACGCAGCAGTTTACCCGGCAGGGATGGCCCATGATAGATGAAGCTGGTGTAGATTTGCACCAATGATGCGCCTGCATCGAGCATGGCTTTGACATCATCGGCCGTTTCTATGCCGCCCACACCGATGATGGGAAGTTTGCCTTGTGTGCGTTGATGGATGGCAGCTACGATTTGCCGGCTTTTTTCTTTTAACGGCCGTCCACTTAAACCGCCTGTTTCACTTTGCCGGGAGGAATGCAGCCCAACCCGCTGGATGGTTGTGTTTGTGGCAATCATGCCGTCTATGTGGGTGTCGGAAACGGCCGTTAAAATATCATCCAATTCACGGTCATCCAAATCTGGCGCAATTTTAACCAGCAGCGGCCTTTTTGGCCCCTGTTCGGCCGCCAGTTTATCCCTTTCTGCAACCAGCGCTGCCAACAAATGCCCCAAATAATTGCCACCTTGCAGTTCCCGCAAACCGGGTGTGTTGGGTGAGCTGATGTTTACAGCCAAATAGTCGGCGTAAGGGTAAACGGCCGTCATCACAGCCACATAATCTCCTGCCGCCTCAGCCAAAGGAGTTTCCTTTTGTTTGCCCACACTGACACCCAAAATAAACGGCCGTGAACGCCTGCCCAACCCCACCAGCCGGGGCAGCGCCGCCGCCACACCCCCATTCGGAAAACCCATCCGGTTAATCACCGCCCCATCTTCCGGCAGCCGAAAAATACGCGGCCGAGCATTGCCAGCCTGCGGCTTGGGTGTCAACGTTCCCACCTCCACATGCCCAAACCCCAGCAAACCCAGACCAGCCGCCACGCGCACATCCTTATCAAAACCAGCCGCCATCCCCAGCACATTCGGGAACGTCAGCCCCCACAATGTCACCGGCTGGCGCGGGCAAGAACCAGCCACCAAACGCAGCACCTGCCTGCCCGGCCAATTTGCCTGCGCCAACGCCAAAAGCCGCAGCGCCCGGTCATGTGCCGTTTCCGGATCAACCCGTTTCAACAATGGAAAAACAATTCGTTTATACATGGCAATAAAAAGCCACCGCAGAGGGTGGCATATTCTAAGCTTCTACACATATCAGCATGTCAGCACTTCAGCTTACAGACAATGTAGTTATAGCCCACCATTAATCATCGCTCAGTTTTAGCACCGCCATAAATGCCTCTTGCGGCACTTCTACTGTGCCAATCATCTTCATGCGCTTCTTGCCTTTCTTTTGTTTTTCAAGCAGTTTGCGCTTGCGGGTAATATCGCCGCCGTAACATTTTGCCAGCACGTCTTTGCGCATGGCTTTAACTGTTGCCCGGCTAATGACACGTTTGCCCACAGCCGCCTGAATTGGCACTTCAAACATTTGGCGCGGAATTTCTTTCTTTAACTGTGTCACCAACTTTTGCCCGCGATGGTAGGCATCGTCCCGGTGAACAATCATGGCCAGGGCATCTACTTCCGTTTTGTTGACCAGCACATCCAGTTTCACCAAATCGGATGCCCGATAACCGGCAAAATCGTAGTCCATTGAGGCATAGCCCCGTGTGCCGCTTTTCAGTTTGTCGTAAAAATCAATGATCATTTCAGCCAATGGCAGGTCGTATTTCAGCACCACACGACCGGGTGCAGGATATTCCTGTCCCACAAATTCGCCGCGCCGCTTCATGACCAATTCCATTACCACGCCATAAAATTCTTCTGGCGTGAAAATCTGGACATGCATCCAGGGTTCTCGTATTTCTTCAATTTCGCCCTCATCTGGCAGGTCTGACGGGCTTTGGATGATGCGGGTTTCTCCGGTGTGGCGCATGACGACTTCGTAACGAACGCTGGGGGCTGTGGCTACGATGTCGAGGTCGTATTCCCGTTCCAGCCGTTCTTGTACAATTTCCATGTGGAACAAGCCCAGAAAACCGCAGCGAAAACCGAAGTTGAGGGCGCTGGATGTTTCTGGTTCAAAGACGAGGGCGGCATCGTTTAGTTGTAACCGCTCCAGGGCTTCTTTTAGCAGGGCGTAGTCGTCGTTTTCGGCGGGGTAGAATCCGGCGAATACCATTGGCTTGACGGCTTCATATCCGGGTAACGGCCGTTCCGCAGGACGATCTTTCAACGTAATCGTATCACCTACCCGGCACTCACGAACCGTCTTCAAACCAGTGGCAATATACCCCACCTCACCGGCCGTCAACATATCCACCGGCTTCATAGCCGGACTAAAAATGCCAATTTCAATAGGCTCCACCACCACATCATTGGACATCATTTTAATTAAGTCGCGCTTATTCAACTTCCCGTCAAAGATACGGACATAAGCAATGACACCTTTGTAGGAATCATAGTGAGAATCAAAAACCAAAGCACGCAGAGGCAGTTCTGGGTCTTCATCCGGGGGTGGCACATGCTTTACAACCGCTTCCAACACGGCTTCCACATTTTCACCCGTTTTGGCACTAATGGGGATGGCCTGCTCAGCCGGAATGCCGGTAATGTTTTCAATTTCTTCGGCAACCAGGTCTGGTTGAGCGGCTGGCAGGTCAATCTTGTTGATAACCGGAATAATTTCCAGGTCTGCTTCAATAGCCAGGTAGAGGTTGGCTAAAGTTTGGGCTTCAATGCCCTGGGTGGCATCGACAACTAAAACAGCACCTTCACAACTTTGAAGGGCGCGGCTGACTTCATAGGCAAAATCAACATGACCCGGCGTGTCAATCAGGTTCATTTCATAGGTTTGCCCATCTTTTGCTGTATAGTTCATACGTACAGCAGACGCTTTGATGGTGACACCTTTTTCACGCTCCAGGTCCATATCATCCAGAACCTGTTCTTGCATTTCCCGCTCGGAAATGGTTCCGGTAGCCTGAAGAAGCCTGTCTGCCAGGGTCGATTTGCCATGATCGATATGTGCAATAATGCAGAAGTTTCTAATTTTGCTTTGATCCATAGGCTGTAGTATATCAAATTGATGGCTTAAAGGGGAAATTGGCAGGTGTCTGGGGTGTACGAACAAGTTGTCAGTGAATAACTGGTCAGGAAGCATGACAACGAATTGAAGAAGGAACAGATTCGTTCGATCTGCCATTCGTTGTCCTAACCCGGAACAATCGTTGACAAGTTGTTCATAGACCCAGTGCTGCTTAATTTGATCATCAACGCAGTCGAAGCACTGGAGTCGAAGCAAGGTGTTATCACCATTCGAA
>CAZRIB010000432.1:0-2050 GCA_964600035.1 uncultured Ardenticatenaceae bacterium
AATCATATAAATTCATTAAATTGTGACGGGGTTACCTGTAACCGGAGATATACATGAAACAGAAATCATTGAACGCTTTCCTCTCATTTAGTTTGCCACTGACACTGCTGGTTCTGCTGTGGCTTGTGGTGCAGCCTGCCTATGCCGCCGCAATTACTGTGGATACGGCCGTTGATGAAAATGATGGCAGTTGCTCTGATGGGGATTGTTCGCTGCGAGATGCTGTGGCAACGGCCGCTGCCGGTGACACCATCGAAATTCCGGCAGGCACATACACCCTGACACTTGGGCAAATAACACTCAGCCAAAACATCGCCCTGACAGGCATTGGCGGCACACCAGAAATCGGTCTGGGCACTTCGCGTATTTTCCAGGTAGACAGCGGCGCCGCTGTCACACTAACCAACCTGATTTTAACCGGCACAAATACCATTGATCGCGGAGCGGGCTTATATGTTTTGGGAGGCGCAACGGCCGTTCTCAACAACGTCACCATCAACCACAACACCACAACCGATGATGGCGGCGGCATCTACGTGCAAGATGGCAGTGTGACATTGCAAAACAGCAGCATCATCAGCAACACAGCCGACCAGGGCGGTGGTATCTACATCAATCGGGGAACCGTGACCCTGGAAAGTGGGGCTGTCAACCAAAACCACACGACCGCAACAACCGTACCCAGCCAGGGCTACAGCGGCGGCGGCGTTTATGTCAACAGCAGCACAGCCTCCTTTACCATGAACGGCGGCGAAATTGTCAGCAATACCGTCTCTGCACCAAACGCCACCTTCCCCGGCGGCGGTGTTGTGATTGTGAATGGCAGTGCCACCTTCAACGGCGGTGAAATTCGCGGCCACAGTGCCTACCGGGGCGCCGGGATGCTGGTTAATGCCAACGCCCATGTCACCATCAATGGCACAAATATCGTCAGCAACACGGCCGCGTATGGCGCAGGCATCTATATCGTGCGCAGCACGGCCTTTGTCACGCACACAGCCGGTCTCATTGGCTATAACACGGCCGATCCTGTTGGGTTTAATGGCAATGGCGTCAATGATTTTGGCGGCGGCGGCATTTATAACTTTCAAGGGACGTTTGTCTCCACAGGCGGCGACATCAGTTACAACCATTCCACGTGGAACGGCGGCGGCATTGAAGTGGCCTCTGGCGTTGTGACTGTAACAAACACCACACTGGCCGGAAATATAGCCGATAACAGTGGCGGGGCGTTTCATTCGCGGAACAGTGCGGCCGTTTCTGAGTTTACCAACAGCACGCTGTCGGCCAATGCGCCAACGGCCGTTTCCACCCAAAACGGCACACTCACCATTGAAGGCAGCACCCTGGACAACCACACCACGGTCATTCAGGTGGATGGCGGCACAGTAACCGCATATGCCAACAACATTACCAATTACACCACAGGCGTTACGGGTGCTGGCACAGTTAACGGCCGTCACAACTGGTGGGGCAGCGGGGCAACCGCAGGCGCAGTAGGCAGCACCGATGCGTTTGATTACCGCTTAGGCGCGGCTGTTGTCGATTGGGGCGAAGGCACTTTGGCCGATGGGGCAGCCATTAGCGGCGGCACAGGCACAGGCATTGTGGTCAGTCACGGTACGGCCGTTCCCTTTGGTATGCCCACTTCTTCAGTAGGCACAGCCTGTTCCAACTATTATGACTTTTTCACCGCTCCGGGGGCTTCTGGCAGTTGGACTATTTCTATTCCCGTCAGCAGCGATGCCGCTTGTGACAGCACGTTTAACAACGGCCGTTTATTCCACTTTGCCCTGACGGCAGGCAGCGCCCCAGACACGGCCTGCACACCAGCATCAGCTTGCTGGCAGTTATATGGCACGGTTACCCCCACTGCCGGGACACCCCGCACTTTGAACGTCACCCTGACCACCGCAGAGTTAGGGGGCACGCCCATTGTAACCGGGAACACAAGTGGCAATGACCCAACGGCCGTTTCCTTGCAATCGCTCACAGCAAACAGCGGTAACATCCTGACATGGCTGGGCTGGGTTATCATGCTTCTGCTGGC
>CAZRIB010000432.1:2150-3630 GCA_964600035.1 uncultured Ardenticatenaceae bacterium
GCAGGTTGCAAGTGGCAAGTAACATGACCTGCAAACCTGCAACCATCTTTAACCCTTAATCATCAATCTTCAATCTTTAGGAATAAGTTTCCGATTGACAACAACATCAAATTGACATGAGACGGTCAGAGGATATAATACCAGCCTGTTGATGCCCTGGTGGCGGAATTGGCATACGCGGCAGGTTGAGGGCCTGTGCCCTTACGGGCGTGGAGGTTCGAGTCCTCTCCAGGGCATAGAAAAAGCCGAGAGTTTTCTCGGCTTTTTTGTTACCCAATGGCGGCTATTTTGGGGTTTGTCAGGAAACGGCCGTCTTTCTCCAGCAGCAGCCTTAGCCCTACTTCCAGCGGCGTCACAGATTCTATCCCCAGCAGGATTTTTGCCTGGCGAATATCGGCTACTAAGCGGGGCGCGCCGCCGCTTTTTTCCCGATTGTGGATAATGTTGACTGGATGCCCCGTGACATGGGCAATCATTTCTGCCAGTTGGTTGATGCTTGTTTCTTGCCCGCTGCCAATATTGATGACTTTGCGATTGATGTTGTCGGCGGTTGCGGCCGTTTCCAAAGCCGTCACCACATCATCAACAAAAACAAAATCCCGTGTCTGGCTGCCATCGCCAAAGATGACAATGGAGCCGCCGGTAAGGGCTTGCTGTACAAACCGGGGGACAACGGGTGCGTGGGAAACTGGCAGGCTTTGTCCCGGCCCGTAGGCGTTGAAAATACGTAACGCCACTGTTTCAATTTGCCACAATGCGCCAATCGTGTGAATGTATTGTTCGGCAGACCATTTGCTGACGGCATAGGGAGAATCGGGTTGGGGCAGCATTTTCTCGTGGACGGGTTGGGTGGCGTAACGGCCGTAAACCGCACCAGAAGAAGCAAACACCACACGCTTTACCCCCGTATCCCGCATCGCCTCCATCAAACTCACCGTCCCCCCAACATTCACCCGGTTATAATCTCCCGGATGCAGCAGCGACTGAGCAACCGAAACACGCGCCGCCAGATGATACACACAATCCACACCCGGCAGCAGCGACCACAGCAAAGGCACATCATTCACATCACCCTGTGTAAAAGCCACACCCGGATGCAAATTGGCCTTGTCGCCATTGCTCAAATCATCCAGCACCAACACATCGTGCCCTTGTTCATATAACTTGTTAGCAAGATTGGCCCCAATAAATCCAGCTCCACCCGTTACTAAAAATCTCATACAATTACCCTTCTTATCATTACTAAAATTTCACGCGACAATCCAATCATACCTTAAATTTTGGCAGGATAAAATAGACATTGGTACGTAGCCAAAATTTCTCAAAAGGGCAAAGATACCGTACCCACAGCAAGTGGAAGCGAGCAAGCAGCATAACCTGGAACTTGTGACGCACTTTTATCCATCAATTATCAATCTTTGTTTACAGAGAAGACGACATGAGCAGCGCGCTCAACACCATGAATGAAAATGGAGCAGGT
>CAZRIB010000433.1:0-3610 GCA_964600035.1 uncultured Ardenticatenaceae bacterium
TGGTTGTCTGTTCTGTTGGACAATACGGCCGTCTTCATTTATCTTAATTAGGCAGCATGCTGTTGCAAAAACCACAACACAAAGAAGGAGAAATAGAATGGCAAAAGAAATTACTGCAAAAGAAAATGGTCCATATTTGATTGCTGGGTCTGCGGCTTACACCGATGCAGAAGGGAATGAACAAACCACACAAGGTTCCATGATTGCCTTGTGCCGGTGTGGGCAGTCGGCAAACAAGCCGTTTTGCGATGGCACACACAAAAAAGTGGGGTTTGAAGCACCCACAATTACGCTGAAACTTTCTGAGTAACGGCAGCGTTGCTTTTTGCAGCCACCCTTTGGGGTGGCTTTTTTTGTTTATAATGGACGTGGGCACATGGGGGTAAGGACTATTTTGGCAGGCACATGTTTATGATGCTTTCTGTTGTCATTCCGGCATTTAATGAGGCAAAAATAATTGGCGAGACGATTGCCCGCTTGCAGGAAGCTTTGCGTGCGAATGAGCGGCCAGGGTTTGAGTGGGAGATTATTGTCTGTGACAATCATTCAACGGATGAAACGGCCGTTATTGCCCAACAAGCAGGGGCAGCCGTCGTCTTTGAACCCGAAAACCAGATTGCAAAGGCCAGAAATACCGGAGCCAGCATCGCCCAGGGAGATTGGCTGTTATTTATGGATGCCGATACGTACCCCAAGCCGGAACTTATTGCCGAAATGCTGCCCGTAATGGCTACTGGTACGTGCGTTGGAGGCAGCAGCACGATTCGTGTAGAAGGTGGCCCGTTGTGGTACCGGCTGAACATGGAAGGCCACAATATCGATATGCGCCTGTTTAAGGTGGGGTGGGGGTTGTTTTTGCTTTGTCAGCGTGACGCGTTTACGGCCGTTGGCGGTTTTGATACAGATTTATATGCCTTTGAGGATTTGGCGTTTGTGAAGAAGTTGAAGGAGTATGGCAAAAAAACGGGAAAGCGGTTTGTGGTGTGGCACCGCTTTCCCGTTATTACCTCTGGCCGAAAAGGGGATTTGTATGACAGATGGACGATGACCCGGTCACTCATTACGGCTTTTTGGATGCTGCTAACCAAACGGCGGCAGAAGGGTAACGGCCGTAACCGGTTACCCTTCTGGTACGATGGCCGCCGGTAAACAAGCAGCCAGTAAAATCAGGCCAGCGCACTTTCCTCGCCGGAATCCCGCACAAACACACAGGACCCGTCCACAATATCCATAACCTTGCGGTTAAAACTTAAATCCGGCTCTTTTGGCAGGCCAATCACGGTTAAATCGGCGCGGGGCGCAGTGGTTAGTGCCTCTACAAATGTGCTGATGAGTACAACAGGTTGGGTGTTTCCCGGCAGGCGGGCTTGTGTCATAAGCTGCGAAAGTAATTCTTCAGCTTTTTGCTGCTCTTCTTCGTCGGTAACGGCCATGCACAGGTTGATACGGCCGTGCCAGTTGCGCTGAAGCTGCAAAGCCAGCAAAATCGACAAATCATTATTGTCGGCCTGCCTGGAAAATGTCCAGTTCCTTGGCGGCGAAATCCAGACATTAATGACCTGTTCTCGCCCCAGGTCATTAATAGGATGCCGTGCCAGCATGACAATGCCCATCCGGTAAGCGGCCGTTTTGTCAATCAACTGCCGTACCTCTCGCAGCTTACTATTCCGCCGCAGTTGTAAAAACAACAAATTAGGCCGGAAAAACGACCGGCGCAGCACCTGCGTCGCCACCCGTACGCCATTCACAAAATCTTCGTCTTCCAAAATCGTCGTTTGCGCCCGAATCCCGTCGTCAATAAAGGCCTGCGTAAACAATTCCAATTCGCTCAAGGAATCTTCCTGTCCAGGCGGGCAAATCCCCAGCGAATTAATTGCCCCTTGCGGATAAGTCAGTGCCCTTAAAAACCGGTAACTGCCATTCAACTCAGAAACGGCCGAAACCGGAACCAGCAGCGACGGCTTCCACGTCCGCTCCGGAGCAGAAGGCATCTTAATAGCTTTACTGGCAGCCCATTCTGCAATGGTAAAAAACAAGCCACTGCGGACATCATCACTCGCTTCACTAATATCCATGCGTCGTGCCAGAAAATAATACAGACTTAACACAACCACAACAGCAATCAAACTAAAAATCGGATTAATTAAAAACATCACAAAAAAACAGCCCACCATGCCAATGAACGGCACAAACCTGGGAACCTTAAAAGTGGGACGAAAACTAACCATATTCAACATTTGTTCAATAAACACCACCACATTCAACATGCCATACGTGATGATAAAGAACATGGAAATCACCCCGGCAATGGCATTCAACCCGCCGCCAGCAAGCGCAAGCAGCAATGCAATAAACGCAATGATTCCATTCACAATCATTGCTGGTCTGGGTTCCATTCGGTCATCCTCTTTTGCCAGGAACTCACTAAAAGGCAAGAGTTTATTGGCCGCCAACGCCTGCATAACACGAGGTGCCGCTACCAAAGAGCCTAGCGCCGAGGAAAATGTAGCCCCTAAAATACCTGCCAAAATTGCCCAACCCCAAAACGCTTTGTCAACCATAATCGTTTCAGTCTGGAGAAGCTCTTGCGGTGTGGCAGCCCGGGACAACCAATAGGCCAACAGTAGATAAATCACCAACGTCAGGCCAATGGCGCTCATTGTGCCCGTTGGCAAACTTTTGGCCGGGTCTTTAAGTGAGCCGCTCATACTAACCCCTGCCATAATGCCTGTTACCGCCGGGAAGAAGATGGCAAATGCTTCCCAAAAATTCCACTTGGAAAACTCACCCCATAAAACAGGGGCTTCTGTTAAACCGGCGTGCCCAGCCAACGGAAAGCTGCCTAAAAATATAGAAAAAAGTGAAAAGCCAACGATTGCCAAAATAAAAAACTGGATGCGGAAGGCAAAACTGGTGCTGATGTAGGCAATTAAGAAGACAAGAAAAAAGGTGATGATGGAGACCAGTACATAATTGTGGTCAGGGAAAATGCGCAGCCACCCTTCTCCAAAAGCCAGCACATAAAGTGTTACAGAAATGCCTTGAGCCAGAAACAAAGGAACGCTTACAGCGCCTCCTACTTCCAGCCCGAGAGATTTGGAAATAATTGCAAATGCACCGCCAGACCCCACACGTGTATTGGTTGAAATAGATGCAATTGACAGGCTTGTGCAAATGGTGATGACGTGCGCCAGGAGGATAATGAGAATTGCGCCAATCAGGCCTGAATTGCCAACAACCTGGCCGAGACGCAGATACATAATTGCGCCTAAAATTGTCAGTACGGTGGGGGTAAAGACACCTGCAAATGTGCCAAAGCGAGGGTCTTTTTCCTCGCTTTGTTGTTTATTTAGAAGATTGCCGACAATTGGGATACGCAAATTGGTCATCTTGTTCCTCCAGGGCAAACGGTTATTTGAGTTAAAGAAGGATGAGTAGGAAGGTATATGTAATTTTACAATCAAGTTGGGAAATATGAGCAGCGTTTGCGTTTTTTCCTCTTCCATCGTTATTCATATTAGGATACGACCACATTAAATCGTGGTTTGCCTATCCCCAACGATTGAAATCATTGGCTATAACCAAAAGTACGTTAAAACGTACTAAAACG
>CAZRIB010000434.1:0-3599 GCA_964600035.1 uncultured Ardenticatenaceae bacterium
GTGGTGTTGACGATGAGGGGAACGGCCGTTTCGGCGGCCACCTGTGCCAATTGTGCCAGGTCATGGGGCTGCACATCAGCTTGTGGCAGGTGCTGGCGCATATGGTCGGCCAATGCCTCTGCCTGTGCCGGTCGGCGGGAGAGTACGTGTACCTGCGCCCCGCGCGCCAGCAGAGCATACACCACGGCCCGGGCAGACCCCCCTGCCCCCAACACCAGACAGGAACGGCCGTCTACACTGACCCCCTGTGCGTCCAAATCTGCCAAAAAGCCAGCCCAGTCGGTGTTGTGGCCTTTCAGCCGGAAACGGCCGTTTTCCACCTGCACCACAATCGTATTGACGGCTCCAATGGCCTGCGCGCCTGCTTCCACTTCGTCCAGCAGGGGCATGACGGCCTGCTTGTGGGGAACAGTGACATTGACACCCAAAAAACCGAGGAATGGCAGCGCAGAAACGGCCGTTTCTATTCCTTCCGGCGGCACAGGCAGCGGCACATAGGCCACATTTAGCCCCAGCGCCTGGGCAGCCGCATTGTGCATAGCCGGGCTAAAGGTGTGGCTAATGGGATACCCGATAATGCCGATGAGTTGGGTACGGCCGTTAATCATCCCCTGCTGCCCACGCCATATCCGCCCCAAGCCGCTGCATCGTCTCCACAAAGCCCGGAAAACTGTCTGCCACACAGGCGGCATCATGCACAAGCGTCAGGCCATGCGTTACCAAACCGGCCACCGCCAGCGACATCCCCAACCGGTGATCGTCGTGACTGTCCACCTCCGCACCAAAGAGCCTTTGCGGTCCGGCAATGGTAAAGCCATCGGCCTGTTCATCCACCCGCAGCCCCAATTTGCGCAGTTCACCGGCCAAAACCCCGATGCGGTCTACCTCCTTCACCCGCAGCTCCGCCGCATCAGACACGGCGCTGGTACCAGCCGCCTGTGTCGCCGCCACCGACCAAATTGGCACTTCATCAATGCCTTTGGTTACCACATCACCGGCAATGTGGGCGCTGTGCAGTTCCGAAAAGCGTGCGGTCAGGTCAGCTACCGGTTCCCCGCCGCTCAACCGGGCGTTTTCTACAGCCACATCGCCCCCCATCGCGGCCAGCATGTCCAAAATGCCGGTTCGGGTTTCATTTACCCCCACGTTGGTAATGGTCACTTGCGAGTAAGGAACAACGGCTGCTGCTACCAGCAAAAATGCCGCCGAAGAGATGTCACCCGGCACAGTCAAATCCAGTGGCTGTAAAGGCGTTGTTTGCGGTTGAATGGTAATCCAGCCATCTTCTGCCTGGATATTAGCCCCCATTGCCCGCAGCATACGCTCGGTATGGTCGCGGGCTGGTCCCGGTTCGTAAACGCGCGTGGGAGCATCGGCGTAAAGGCCAGCCAACAGCAGGGCGCTTTTTACCTGGGCACTGGCAACAGGCATTTTGTAGGCTGTCCCATGCAAAGAAGCGGGCTGAATGTGGAGCGGTGCTTTGCCGTCAGTCGTTTGGATGTTGGCCCCCATCTGCTGTAGTGGCTCGGCGATGCGGCGCATGGGGCGTTTTCTGAGCTGCTCGCTGCCGTCCAGCACCACAGCAAATGATTGTCCTGCCAGAATGCCGGCCATGAGGCGCATGCATGTGCCTGCATTGCGGGCATCCAACGAACTGGCGGGTGGCTTTAGTCCGCGTAAGCCCTGCCCGTGTATGGTTAAGTCCCAGGCTGTGCTGCTCTTTTTGTCAATGGTGACGGGGATGCCCATTGCCTGCACCATGTTGAGGGTGGCGAGGGTGTCTCCGGCGGGAAGCCACCGGCGGATGTGGCTAGTTCCTTCGGCAATGGCGGCAAACATGACGGCGCGATGGCTGATAGATTTGTCTCCGGGAACGGCCGTTATCCCTTGCAGGGGCTTCTTTTGTGGTCGAATGAGTAAGTTGCGTTTTGTCACCTTGTCACCTGGTTATCTTTTCCGCTTGCTAATTTTCTGCACAACTTTTTGCATCTTCTTGTCCGGGCGGTTGGGGTCTAACCGGGCAACCGGGGGGCGGCCTTTTTGCTCCGCCTGTACCAGGGCGTGGTGTACCAGCAAATGGTTGCGTGCCCGCCGGAAAGCTGTTTCGTCGGCTTCTGGATGTTCGGCCAAATAGGCTTCGCGCTCGGCCTTCATCTTTTCGGCGATGTCGCCAATTTCATCCTGAGGCAGATAAGCGGCAGATGTGGAAAATTCCAGCCGGTCGGCTACAGCAACCAGCCGTGTCAGGATAATTTCGCCCTTTTGCACCAGCCCATGGCCACCTGGTTCAAAAACCTCCACTTCTTCGCCGGTGAGGAAATCTGCCAGTTTCAGAGTGGGGCCGTCATAATCCAGCAAGGTGTAGCCCCAGGCAGAGCCAGCTTCCAGCCAGGCGGTGAGGACTTTTTGCTGTGGTTCGGCCAAATCATCCCATTTTTGCTCGCGGTAGATGTCGATGAGGCGACGGCCGTTTTCCAAAGTGTAGTCAAACATGAACCAGTCGAAAAAGCGCAGGGCTTCTGGCTGACTCATCTCTTCTGCATTTTCATGGTCATACAGGCCATTCCAATAGAGCGGCAAAGCAGCAGCAAAATCAACGGCAAACTGTTCATCGCGGGCAAATATTGGCAAATTACGGCGCAAAAAAGTGGCTGCACGCTGCCAGTCGCGTTTTTCTTTTTCTTTTTGCTGGTCTATTTTCAGGTGGCATTGTTTGTATTTTTTGCCGCTGCCACAATAACAGGGGTCGTTACGTCCAATTTGGGCCATTTTGTCCTCCAAAACAAGATTTGCGTGATGATTAACAGCCGACTGTATCTTCTTTAATTATCACGCATTGGTCAATTAATTTTGTTCTAACGCCGCCAAAATGGGCAGCAGGTCTGTCAACTGGGTGATGGTGTAGTGGGCTGTGATTTGGTTTGGGTTGGGACGGTTCAGGTAGGGGGGAGCCATTTGTACGCTTATCATGCCGACGGCATTGGCGCCGGCGATGTCGTTTTCGGGGCGGTCACCAATGAACACGGCCGTTTCCGGTTTCACGGCCATTTGCGTCAACGCATGGTGATAAATAGCGGGATGCGGTTTCATATACCCGCAGTCACCCGATGACACGCGCACAGGAAAATAATCAATCAAGTCATACAGGCGCAGTTCAATGTCACGCATCCACATTGGGTACATGGCATTGGTAATAATGCCCAGCTTGTACCCTGCACTTCTAAGCGTGTCCAACACCTGAAAGCTGTCGGCAAAAGGCGTGACACCGGGGAATGGCTGCCAGTCAAACGCCTGCAAAATATCGGGCATCAGGTGGTCTGGCACATCGAGGGACAGTTGGCGGAACATGCGCTGAAGGGCGCTGGCAAAATGCACGGCCGAAAAATCTTCTTTTGCTTCACGCCAACATTGCTTAATGGTTTGCCGGTAGCAATCCATGAACACGTCAAACGATGGAACCGGCCAGCCCGCATTTGCCAAATAGCGGTAAATCCCTTCAACATGCGGGCGAATCATCTCTCCCATGGACAGGGTGACACCCGACCAATCCAGCAGGGTGTCATCCATGTCAAACAGGACAGCGTGAATTTTTTTCATTG
>CAZRIB010000435.1:0-3596 GCA_964600035.1 uncultured Ardenticatenaceae bacterium
TATTCCTTAATCAATCACCTACATAACTGCCAGAAAATCACATGCAGCTTGCCAGCCCCTTGTTTCGCTCTTACAATGTGACTGTTATGGCTAAACCGCAGGTGGATGTAACCCAACTGAAGCGCCGCGACCCGGCTGCATGGACGGCTTTATTGCAAGCTCGTCCTCAATTGCAGGATGAAGTGGTAACGGCCGTTAACGCCCGCCCACTCTACAAAGGGGAGCAGTCAACCGTTATACGCTACCAGCTCATGCTGACCGGACATTCCGACCCGGTTACGGTTATTGGCAAACAAACCAACGCGGCAGAAGTGCATTTTTACAAATACATTGCTCCACAGTTGGGCATCCAAACACCTCCCTGTTGGCATGCCGCAGAGCAAGAAGATGGGTCTGGCTGGCTGGTTTTGGCTGATGTGCCCAATCATTTTCCACCGGTCAAGTGGACGGCCGTAGACACGGAAGCCGTCATCCACCGCATCGCCCGCCAGCACATCCAGTTTCACAACAATCTGGATACACTGCATCAGGCCGGACTGCCCCAATTTCTTAGCGGGGAAAAAGTCACCCGGCACGAACTAAACCTCACCCACCACACCTATTTTGAAGAAGGCCCGGCGGCCATCCTTTCTGACCACGCCATAGAAAGCGCGGGGGAGCTTGCCCCCACCTTGCTAAAAGCGGCCAATGGGCTGGCTGTTATCCGCAGTCTGGGTGGATGGCCGGGGATTTTGGGTGAGTCACACATGGCCGCAGCAGCCGATTTGCTGGACGACCCGCTGCCTATGCTCTCTCCATTAAAGGATTTGCCCGCCACGCTGCTGCACGGCAATCAGCACACCCATCACTGGCGGCTTACGCTGTTTGACGATTATTACTTGATAGATTGGCAAAAAGCGGCTGTTGGCCCTGGCATTTGTGACATGGTGAATTTTTTGGAACAGTTTGACTTGCTTTATCAACGGGGGACTGTTTTCCCCATCTCAATACGCACGGAAGGGGAACGGCCGTTATCGTTTGAAACGATGCTCGACACCTATCTGCTGGCCATGCACCGCCAGCTTGGCAGCACCTACGACACGCGCCAACACAGGCAAGCCGTCCCCGCCGCCCGCTGTCTCTATGTGCTGCTCAACTGGTTCCCCCTCTTTGCCGACTGGTTCAAAGAGATGCCCAGCAAATATACCTGGCAAAAAATCAACCGCATGAGTGATGAACAATTAGCTGATACACCATTTTATGAGTATGTTCGGTTTCGGCCGTATCTGGCAGGGGTGTTCGGCCGTTTCCTGCGCGCCTACTACACGCTCTAATACCCGTAACCCGAAGTCCGTATGCCGTTTTTCAACGAAATTACCAGAGGCAGCATACACGGAAAACGGATGACAGATGACTGCAACGGATAGCAGCCACGCAACCCATTCCCTCCCCACACGTACTTAACTTCAGCCTCCAAAATATCAGGCAAACACAAATTACATGATGTCTACACTACTAAACACATTTCTTATTCTCACTGCCATCCTCATCATTTTCATTGGACTGGTTGGCATCGTCATCCCCGTTTTGCCGGGACTCCTCCTCATTTGGGGTGTCATTCTGGGCTATGCCCTATACACAGATTTCGCCACCATCGGCATGGCCGGATTTATTGTCATCACCATCATCGCCCTGGTCACAGGCACGGCCGATTTTTGGCTGCCACTCATCGGTGCCAAAACACAAGGAGCAAAAGGGCGCAGTCTCATCTTTGGCATCATCGGCGCACTCATTGGCACAATCATCTTCCCCCTGTTTGGCACACTCATTGGCTACATGGGCGGCATTCTCTTCAGCGAATACCAAACCTACAACGACTGGGACAAAGCATGGCAAGTCGGCAAGGGCATCCTGGCCGGGCAAGCCGCTGCCATCGCCATTCAATTCATCGGCGCATTTCTCATGCTCACCATTTTCGGACTGCAGCTTCTCATCAACTAATCGCTTGTTTTAACCATTCATTTTTTAGGGACATACAAATGGCAGAATTAGACACCTTACGCACATTTGGCATCATCGTTTTGGCGGCAATGGCTGTCAGCCTGGGGCTGGCTGCTCTTCTGTTCATTCTGGTGGTAAACCGGCTAAAGAAAATCAAAGTACCCCCACATGCCGGTTTTCTGGAAACCTTGCGATACACCCCGCTGTCAGTGGCAATTCTCATTGACCTGCTAGATTTTGGCCTGGACATTCTCTCAGCCCCTGTTTCCTGGGTCATTCTGGACCGGCTGGGACTGCGCGCCTTACGTGGTTTTGCCACAATAGAGGCACTCATCCCCGCCACACAAGTGCTGCCAACGATGACTGTTAGCTGGTTTATTGCCCGCTTCACAAAAGACAGCACGTTTCGCGACTTTGACATAGACCCGCCCCCGCCGGATAAAACAACGATTATTGATCCATAACCGCGTTTACCACATACCACGTGCCACTTTTTTTATAAAGGTGCCACAAAAAAAGGACGCAAAGACCTGATGCAGCAAATTCTTTGCGTCCTTTTTTATTTTATTTTCAGTGACGTATGGCGTATTACAGGTCGATAGGATTTGCCAAAATCGCTGCCAGCAACTCAATGCAGGCCTGTACGTCATCGGCATCTACTGTTTCGCTTTGGCTGTGGACATAGCGGCAGGGAATGGAAATACAACCGGCCGCAGATCCGCCATTCGCAATTTGCATGGAGCGGGCATCTGTTGTGCCACCGTCCAGCACTTCCAACTGGTAGGGGATGTTATTTTCTTCAGCACGCTGGCGCATAAGCCGTACCAATCCGGCATGGGCAATCATGCCGCTGTCTTTTACCTTGATGGCTGCCCCTTTGCCTAAACTGACGGCCATTGACCGGGCACTGGGTACGTCGCCTGTGAGGGTCACGTCAAGAGCTATGCCCACATCCGGGTCGATGGCCTGTGCGGCTGTTTGTGCCCCGCGCACGCCCACTTCTTCTTGCACGCTAAAGACAATGTACAGATCGTTTGGTGTTTCGTTGATGCGTTTGAGGGCTTCAATGGCAACGACACAGCCGATGCGGTCGTCCATACTTTTGGCTGTGAGACGTTTGCCTTGTGCCAGAAACGGCCGTACAAATCCAGCCGCATCTCCCACCTGTACAGGGCAATCTTCAGGGCTGGTTGCGCCCACATCAATATAATGCTTATCCAGCCCAAGCACCTTTGAGCGATCAGTAATTCGTTCGCTGGCAACAACACCAATTGTGCCGTTGGCAAAGCGCACCCGGCTGCCATTCAGGTTATGTGGCAGCACCCCACCGATATTGGTGAAGCGCAAAAAGCCCTCTTTGGTAATGTGCGTAACCATCACCCCAATTTCATCCATATGGGCGGCCACCATCACCTTCAAACCGGAGCCGTTACCCTTTTTATGGACAATCAGGTTGCCCAGTGCATCCACTTGTATATCATCTGCATACGGGGCTACTTCCGGGCGAATCAAATCGCGCATGCCATCTTCAAAACCAGATGGGCCATAAGCTTCTACTAATTTTTTTATCAGTTCATTCATGTGACACTTCCTAAATTGATTAAGGAACGAGAATG
>CAZRIB010000436.1:0-1250 GCA_964600035.1 uncultured Ardenticatenaceae bacterium
AGCAAATGGTCAAAGTCGTAAAAATCGGCGTAATGGGCAATGGTGTAGCCCAGGTAAATGCCAATGCTTTCAAATATCTGCATGGTGGCTTCGTCTCCCATGTCGGCGGCGGCCTGTATTGCCTTGAGCCGGGTGGGTAACCCCATGTCAGGCGGGAAGTGCCAGCCAGCCGCCGGTGCCAATTTGTTCACTGCCTGTTGGGAGAAGTAGAGCACGCCGACGCCGCAGTCGCCTGACCATTCGTCCGGGGGCGCGGCAGGGTTGTAATCGACCGGGGCAAAGGCTAACTCGTTTAGCCACCCCATGATGACGCCTTCTTTGCTGAGAAAGCCCACTGCTTCGCTGGACCCCATGGCAATGCCTAACATGCCGTTGGTTTCCAGGGAGAGCGCACCTGCCAGCGCTGTCACATCGCCATCGTTGATGACATTCAGCGGCACGCCCATTTTTTGCCCAAACTGGATAAACATGGGCTGTACTTCTTGTTTGAATCGGGTTGGGTTTTCCCGAATCACGCTGCGAAAGAGGGAGGCTACCATTGGCTGGTTGTCTACCCACACGCCTGCCGAACTGCCGCCAATGGCGTCTACACGGGGCATTTTGGCGGCGGCTAGCTGTAGTCCTTCCCAAATGCGCTGACGGTGATATTCCGGGTCGGCCTGTGTGGTGGGGTCCCAGGGGATTTCGGTGCTGAAAACGGGTTCGCCATCTATGACAGCGGCTAGTTTGTAGTCGCTGGCTCCCAGGTCGAAACCGATGCGGCAGCCTTCCAGGTGGCCGCCCAGGGCGGAGCCGGATTCTTTGGCCGGGGGGATCTCTTGTGGCTGGCAAATTTGGACGGTAAACGGCCGTTCATAGACCCGGCTCATCAAATCAGCATCAAACGCCCTTGCGCCGCCCGGCCGGTAAGCCGCCTCAATCCGTTTGGTAATTTCCGGCGGCCCGGCAATGTAAATTTTCCAGCCGCCCCGCGACCAGAGCAGGAACTTGATTGTGCGTTCCACATAGCGGTAGGATGCTTCGTCATAAGGCGAGCCGGGTGCAAAAATAGTCAACCCCGTCTGGTGAACCAGTCCGCCGTTGCGCTCAATGCCGATGGCAACAACGGCCGTTTCTGCTGCATTCGCTGCCGCCTGCCGGTAAGCACGATTCCCCAACACCATTGGCCGAAAATCGGGATCCAACGGTGGCAAATGTTTTGGAACAACTTCCAGTAGCGATTTGGTAATAACGTTCATTTTTCCTCTGAC
>CAZRIB010000436.1:1350-3595 GCA_964600035.1 uncultured Ardenticatenaceae bacterium
ATTAACGATTAGCGATTGACGATTGACGATTAGCGATTAGCCATTGACGATTGACTCGCCCCTTACACAACGCCCAGTTCGCGGGAAAGCACCAGCGCCGCGCCGCCTAAAACAACCAGGTCATTTTCCAGTGCGCTTAGTTCAATTTGCGTGTTTTGGGCAATGCGGGATAACACGGCGCGGTTAACCTGACTGCGTACGGCCGTTACCAACGGGTCGCCAAAACGCGCCAGCCGCCCGCCGATGATGAGATGCTGGATGTTGAGAATGGAAACGAGATGGGAAACGGCCGTTCCCAAATAACGGCCAACTTCATCAACCAACGCCGCCACATGGGAATCACCGGCTGTAAATGCCTGCAAAACCAAATCAGTGGTGATTTTGCCATTGGCGGCGGCCAACTGCGCCATCACCGAATCGGGATGTGCCTGCACAATGGCAGCCGCACCTTCAATGATGGCCCGGCTGCTGGCAACCGTTTCCAGACAGCCATACCGGCCACAGGTACACAACTTGCCATCGGGTACGGCCGTTACATGACCAATTTCACCGGGACTGTCATGATCACCGGCATAAACACGGCCGTTCAGGACAATACCGGCACTAATACCCGCTCCCGCCTTCAGCACCACCAGATTTTCTACCGGTTCCTCCCGGCCAAAAGAAAATTCGCCCAATGCCGCCGCCTGACTGTCGTTTGCCACATGGACAGGCAGCTCATACCGTTCTTGCAGCAGCGTCCGCAAAGGCAAATCTGCCCAGCCCAAATTGACCGCTTCAAACACAATGCCTTCCTGTGTGCTGGTGATGCCGGGTGTGCCAATGCCAATGCCCAGTAACGGCCGCTGCGCCTGCGCCACCAACAAATCAACCAGCTCATACACCAAATTGAGTGCCGCCTCGCCGGTTTGCCCGTCAGTCGGCAGCACAGTGCTGTAATGCTTGTTCCCACGCAAATCAAAAATGCCGCCCCGAAATTCACTGCTGCCCAAATCCAGCCCGATAATGTGGTAAGCATCAGCCACCACTTCCAACCAGATGGGGGGCTTGCCTCCCTGCGACTGTCCCTGTCCTACCTCTGCCACCAAACCATCCGCCATCAGTTCTCCCACAATGGTGGAAACAGTCGGGCGGGTTAGGTAGGTGATGCGGGCAATGTCGGCGCGGCTGAGACGGCCGTTTTTATAAATCGTCTTGAGAATCAGGCGGGTATTGTGGGTTTTGGTTTGTTCGCGGGTTGCTTTTTTCATGGCTGCACTTTGTTAGTTAACTTAACTAACTATCAGTTTAGCCACAAATTTAGAATTGTCAACCGCAAATTGCACCCCAAAAAACTTTTGACATCTCCCGTTTCACGTTTTAGGATATGGAAACGTCTCAAAACCCCAGTTTGTGGAAACAGCAGCGAATGACTTTGCATTGCATTATTTCGCCCTGTCCCTAAATAAAAGGATTCATCATGCCCGAAAACCGATCCAAGGCTTTTCCCTTTCCCATGTTTTTTCATGGACTGTTTGCATTCAGCGTCGTCGTGGGGTTGATAATGCTGTTTATCTGGTTCATGGCGTTTCGGGAAAGCGGCGGCACGGGCACAGGCTGGCTTATTAGCGGTGCGTTTATTTTGGCAGTCGTGGTTTATCTGGCTTATATGTTGGTGTATGCACCCAAGCGGGTTGTATTTTTAGATGAGCAAATTTGTGTGGATTATTGGGGTAGGCGTGTCTGTTTTGCACCGGAGGCGGTAACGGCCGTACGCCACACGCGCGGTTTTGTAACCCTGCAAACACCACAGCAAACCATCCGCCTGGCTAAACTCATTGCCGGCTACGATGCCCAGCTCTGGGTGGTATTCACAGTCAAAATCCCCTATCTGCGTCAACAAAAAGCAGCCCAATACCGGCTCCCGTTTGTCATCAACACCAAGCGCATGTCTCCCGCCATCTTGTTTGGGTTGGGCATTTTGCTGCTTGTGGTGGGTATTGGCAGCTTGAACTATTTTGCGGGGAACTGGGCAACCTTTTCACTGGTGGAGCGCATTATTTCGCCTCTGGTGATGGTGCTGATGATTGTGATTGGGCTGGTGATGGTTTATCAAATTTTGTGGCTGCATGTCTGGCGGGTTGTTGTCGATGAAGATCGGATTGCGCTCCATGGCCTGCTGCGGGTGCGCCGGTATGATCCTGGTCAGTTAACGGCCGTTACCCGTCAGGAGCAAACCGTCAAAATTCGCGGCTTCCCCCGTACC
>CAZRIB010000437.1:0-3584 GCA_964600035.1 uncultured Ardenticatenaceae bacterium
CAGTTGAAGACTGGGCGGGATGTGGTGATTGCGGCTTTGCTGGGCGCGGAGGAGTTTGGGTTTGCTACTGCGCCGCTGGTGGCGATGGGCTGCATTATGATGCGGGTGTGCCACAAAAATACGTGCCCGGTGGGTGTGGCGACGCAAAATCCTGAGCTGCGCAAACATTTTATGGGTAAGCCGGAGCATGTGGAGGCGTTTATGCGCTTTATTGCGCAAGAAATGCGGGAGATTATGGCGTCGTTGGGTGTGCGGACGGTGGATGAATTGGTGGGGCGAACGGATTTGCTGGAGACGCGCCATGCCGATCAGCATTGGAAAGCGCGTGGGCTGGATTTGTCGCCTATTTTGTACCAACCGCCTGTGGATGCGGGTGAGGTGCGGTTTGGGCAGGTGCAGCAGGTGCATGGTATTGATGAGACGCTGGATGTGTCGCTGCTGCTGGATTTGTGCCGACCGGCGGTGGATTACGGCCGTTCCGTACGCTACACCCTGCCCATTCGCAACATCCACCGCACCGTTGGCACGCGCCTGGGCAGCGAAGTAACCCGTCGGCATGGGGCAAACGGCTTGCCGGACGATACCATTCATCTCCATTTTCAGGGGTCTGCCGGGCAAAGTTTTGGCGCGTTTATTCCCAAAGGCATCACGCTGGAGCTGGAAGGGGATGCCAATGATTATCTGGGCAAGGGGCTGTCTGGCGGGCGCATTGTGGTGTATCCCCCTGCCGGGTCTACATTTGCACCGGAGGAGAACATCATTATTGGCAATGTGGCATTTTATGGCGGCACGAGCGGCGAGGCGTTTATTTCTGGTGTGGCGGGTGAACGGTTTGCTGTGCGTAACAGCGGCGTTACGGCCGTTGTGGAAGGCGTAGGCGACCATGGCTGTGAATATATGACGGGTGGGCGCGTGGTTGTGCTGGGGCAAACCGGACGCAACTTTGCGGCAGGCATGTCTGGTGGTGTGGCTTATGTGCTGGATGCCGATGGCACATTTGCCAGCAAGGTCAACAGGGGCATGGTAGACCTGGAGCCGTTGACGGATGGCATGGAAATTGCCGATTTGTACGGTCTGATTGAAAAGCATTATCAGTACACCAACAGCCCATTGGCGGCGCGGGTGCTGCGCGACTGGCCGGTGTTGGTTGGTAAATTTGTGAAGGTGATGCCCCGCGATTACAAGCGGATGCTGGAAGCGTTTGACCGGCTGGCGGCTGAAGGGTACACGGGCGACGATTTGGCATTGGCCGCTTTTCAGTTGGCGCAAAAAGAAGTGGATGCTGTGAAGGTGAAGCGGCTTTAAGGGAGGGTTATGAGCATGGCAAAAGCAACGGGATTTTTATTGTTTGACAGAGAGACGCCTGGGGATCGGCCGTTTAGGGAGCGGCTGCACGATTGGGAATTGATACATTTGCACATGCCGGAAGAAAAGCTGACGACACAGGCTGCCCGGTGTATGGACTGCGGCATCCCTTTTTGCCATAAGGGGAACATTCTCAATGGTATGACGTCTGGCTGCCCGATTAATAATCTGATTCCGGAGTGGAATGATTTGGTGTATCGGGGATTGTGGCATGAGGCGTATGTGCGTCTTTCCAAGACCAATAATTTTCCGGAATTTACCGGGCTGGTGTGTCCGGCACCGTGTGAAGCGGCCTGTACGCTGGGCATTACCAATCCGCCGGTGACGATTAAAAACATTGAATATGCCATTATTGAAAAGGCGTATGAGATGGGATGGGTGAAGCCAAATTTACCGGAGCAGCGAACGGGTAAAAAAGTGGCTGTCATTGGGTCTGGGCCGTCTGGTTTGGCTTGTGCCGACCAGTTGAATAAGGTGGGGCATGAGGTGACGGTGTTTGAACGGTCTGACCGTGTGGGCGGTTTGTTGATGTATGGTATTCCTAACATGAAGCTGCCGAAGGAGGCAGTGGTTGCCCGGCGGGTGGCTTTGATGCAGGAGGCGGGGATTCATTTTGTGACGAATACGGAGGTTGGCAAGGATTACCCGGCGGCGCGGCTGCGTGAGGAGTTTGATGCGGTTGTGTTGTGTTTGGGGGCTGGCCGTCCGCGTGATTTGCCTGTGCCGGGGCGGGAGCTGGACGGGATTCATTTTGCGATGGATTTTTTGGGGCCGAATACGCGCAGTTTGCTGGATTCTGGTCATGCCGACGGCCGTTTCCTTTCGGCAGCCGGTAAAGATGTCATTGTGATTGGTGGCGGCGACACGGGGACAGATTGTGTGGCGACATCTTTGCGGCATGGCTGTAAAAGTTTGGTGCAGTTTGAAATTATGCCTCAGCCGCCGCGTGAACGTGCGCCAGATAATCCCTGGCCGCAGTGGCCGCGTGTGTACAAGATGGATTATGGGCAGGAGGAGGCGGCGTTTCAGTTTGGCCGTGATCCGCGTGAGTACTGCATTATGACAAAGCGGTTTGTGGGGGATGAAAACGGCCGTTTGCAGGCAGTGGAAACAGTCGAGGTGCAGTGGCAAACTGTGGGAGAGAATGGCTCTGCCCGGCGTATGCCGGTGGAGATTCCCGGCACAGAGAAGCAGTGGCCGGCGCAGTTGGTGCTGCTGGCGATGGGTTTTTTGGGGCCGGAGGCGCAGCTTCTGGCACAGCTCCAGGTAGAACAGGATGCCAGATCGAATGTAAAAGCGGCGTACGGCCGTTACCAAACCACTGTTGAAGGCGTTTTTGCCGCGGGTGATGCCCGCCGGGGGCAAAGTCTGGTGGTATGGGCCATTCATGAAGGGCGGGGGGCTGCTCGTGAGGTGGATCGTTGGTTAATGGGAGAAACAGATTTACCGTAAGCTATTGGTAACTATACAGCCTCTCCAGCTGTGGCCGGTGTCCTCACCGCGCCACCAGCGGGCACGGTCTGGAGAGCAGCCCTTCGGGACTGAGATGCGGCCCGAGCACCTGCATAGTTACAGCCATTGTTTGTAAAGTGCATAATTCGCAATTCAATAGTAAGCGTTCAGCTATCAGCATTTCAGCTTGTTAGCCTTTTTCTCAAGGTGAGGAAATGCTCGGTTGGGCGAGCAAATACACGTTGTTTTATTAACTTTTACCCTGATAGACAGCTTTTTAGTCAAACACCATGAAGCTGAGCGGCTGAATGGCTGAATGCTTACATTCAATATTTGCTCCTGATTTGTGCAATAATGCCGGTTATGCTAATATGCGGTAAACATAACGTGACAGCCAATTTGCGATGGAGACACCGGTATGAGCACAATCGATCCCGTCCGTGCCCAAAAGCTCGGGAAATTAATTCAGGAAGCCAGACTGTTTGTCAGAAGAACGGTAGCCGACTGTGGCCAGGTGTTGGGCTTAACGCCAGAAGCCTTTGAAGCAGTGGAGGCTGGTGAGCTGGATATTTCACTGCCTGACCTGGAGGCATTGGCCATTTATCTGGATGTGCCCATGGGGTATTTTTGGGGTAAGGTATCTTTGCCGCAGCGGGAGCAAGTCAATTTCTCCAATTTTTTGATGATTCGCCAGCGTATTGTGGCGGCCGTTTTGCGCCAAATGCGGCTGCAAGCCCGTAAATCTGTGGCAGATGTGGCTGAGGCGC
>CAZRIB010000438.1:0-3578 GCA_964600035.1 uncultured Ardenticatenaceae bacterium
CACAAGCCCAACAATGCCTCAGTTTCCTTTCAGACACAAATTCCGATTGAACTAGAAAATATTGATCATGAGCGGTTGTGTGTACGAATTTTCTCTTTAGTTGGTGAAAAAATCGTATCTTACACAATCGCTCTATTCACGCCATTTTTTGGCGAAGGTATTGTTTATGCATTGTTTATTAAATCAACAACCGCATTGGATTTTCCAGAATCCGCTTGAAAGCCTGCATAAATTGTGCTGCTTCTGCGCCGTCTGTTACGCGATGGTCGGCGGAGATGGTGGCTTTCATGCGCAGGCCAACGGCTAGCTCGCCGTCTACAACTACAGGTACTTGTCTGGCTGTACCCACAGCCAAAATGGCAGCATTGGGTGGGTTGATGATGGCAATGAAGTGGTCTACATCAAATGCACCCAGATTGGAGACGGTAAATGTTGAGCCTTCTACATCTTCCGGCTTGATTTTGCCTTCGCGTGCGCGGGCAATCATGGCTTTGTGGTCGGCGGCAATGGTGGAGATGGTGGCCTTGTCTGTGTTCTTTTGTACGATGGTCAGCAGGCCGCCTTCTACGGCAACGGCCGAACCCACATTAATCTCATGATGGCGCACCAGGGTATCTCCGGCAAAGGATGCGTTGATGTTGGGGAATTCCCGCAGGGCCAGGGCAGCCGCTTTGACGATCATGTCGTTGACAGAGACTTTTTCCTCTGGAGGCAGGGCGGCATTGATTTGCTTGCGTAAATCCAGAGCGGCCTGCATGTCTACTTCTGTGGTGACATAGAAGTGGGGTACGGTGGTTTTGCTTTCTGTCATGCGGCGGGCAATGGCCTGGCGCAGCCGGGTTAAGGGCACTTCTTCGCTGGTTGGGCCAACAACGACGGGTGCTGCTGCCGCTGCCGGGGCTGGCACGGCCGTACCAACTGGCTGTGCCAAAAATGCTTCCACGTCTGCTTTGCGAATGCGTCCGCCTGGGCCGCTGCCTGCTACTTGAGACAGGTCTACGTTATTTTCGGCGGCAATACGGCGGGCAACGGGTGTGGCTTTGATGCCTGCCGGGTATTCGCCAGAAACGGCCGTTTTCTCGCCAGCCGCTTTTTCTGTTACAGGAGCAGCGGGTGTATCGGAAACGGCCGTGTCGGCCTCAGCCTCCGCATCCGCCCCACCATCACCAGCAGACAGCATCGCCGAAATATCCTCACCCGGCTCACCGACAATCGCCACATTCGCCCCCACAGGCACAATAGCCCCAGGGTCTTCCAGCACCGCCAGCAGCGTGCCTTCCACTTGCGATTCCAGCTCCAGCGTCGCCTTATCCGACTCAATTTCAGCCAGTACTTCACCCCGGCTCACTGTATCACCCACAGATTTCAGCCAGGTATTCAGCACACCTTCACGCATATCAAAGCCCAGTTTGGGCATGACAACATATTCAGCCATTACAAAATCTCCTTCACAGCCGCAATCACTCGATCCGGATTAATCAAAGCCGACTGCTCCAATTCTCGTGAATAGGGCAGCGGTGCTTGTTTTTGAGCCACCCGCTTAATTGGCGCATCAATATAATCAAATGCATGTTCCTGAAGCTGGGCAACCACCTCAGCACCAATGCCATACGTACCATAACCTTCTTCCACGACCACTGCCTTGAACGTTTTCTTAAACGATTCAATGGCTGGCCCCATGTCCAAAGGCTGCAAACAGCGCAAATCAATCACTTCGGCAGAAATGCCTTCTTTCTCCAGCCGTTCTGCCGCTTCCATCGAAACGCGCAGCCCTTCGGCATAGGAGATAATCGTCACATCTGACCCTTCCCGCTTGACATCCGCTTTATCCAACGGCACAAGGTACTCTTCCTCCGGTACTTCGCCGCGCATTTGGTAAAGTGTATGGTGCTCAATAAACATCACCGGGTCATCGGAACGAATGGCGGCTTTCAACATCCCTTTGGCATCGTAAGGCGTGCCGGGAGAAACAACACGCAAGCCCGGAAAATGGGCAAAAATGACATCTGGCGTGTGGCTGTGTGTTGCCCCAAGCTGACGGCCGCCGCCGCCCGGTGCACGGAACACAACCGGCACTTTAATTTTGCCGCCAAACATGTAGTGGATTTTGGCAGCGTGGTTGATGATGGCATCAAAGGCCACAAACGCAAAGTTGATGGTCATAAATTCGGCTACAGGACGCAGCCCGTTCATGGCGGCTCCTGTGGCGGCACCACCAATCACCATTTCAGAAATGGGTGTATCGCGGACGCGTTTGGGGCCAAATTCGTCGTAAAAACCGCGTGTGACGGCGTAGGTTCCACCCCAAACACCCACTTCTTCACCCATGATGAATACATTTTCGTCGCGGTGCATTTCTTCGCGCAGCGCGTCTGTGATGGCTTGTCTCATTGTTATACGGGGCATGGTTTAGTCCTCCACAAATATGTCTGCGAACAGGTCTTCTGGTTTGGGCAGCGGGGACTTTTCGGCAAAGTCTACTGCTTCTTGCAAGTGGGCTTCTACGGCTTCGTCGATGGCTTGCAGTTCTTCCTGGGTGGCATCGGTCTGGCTGAGTATGTGCCGCTCCAATATGCCGATGGGGTCGTCTTCGCGCCACTTTTCGACTTCTTCTTTGGTACGGTAGCGCAGGGGGTCACCCATGCTGTGGCCTTCAAACCGGTAGGTGATCATTTCCAGGAATTGGGGGCCTTTGCCCGCACGGACTGCTTTGAGGGCTTTTTGGGTGGCTTTGTACACTTCCATGACATCCATGCCGTTGACCTGGACGCCTTTGAGTCCGTACCCTTTGGCTTTGGTGATCATGTCTTTGGCGGCGGAGGCTCGTTCTACGGCCGTTCCCATACCATACTGGTTATTTTCCACAATCCAGACAACCGGTAGATTCCACACCCCGGCAAGGTTCAGGGATTCATGAAAATAGCCAATGTTTGTAGAGCCATCACCCATGTAGCACAGTACGGCATTGTCTGTTTCCTTGTACTGTTCTGCCAGAGCAATGCCAGTTGCCAACGACAGGTGTCCGCCAACAACCGCATAGCCGCCCCAATAATGGCGGTCAACATCGGCCAGGTGCATGGAGCCGCCTTTACCCTTGCTGACGCCGGTGGCTTTACCAAGCAGTTCTGCCATAACCGGGCCAGTTTCAGAGCCAACGGCCAGGGCGTGGGCGTGGTCGCGGTAGGCGGTAATGACATGGTCGCCTTCCTGACGGGCGGCGATGGAGCCAACAGCAACGGCTTCTTGTCCAATATACAGGTGTAAGAACCCGCCAATTTTGCCCAGGCTGTACAGTTCGGCACAGCGCTGCTCAAACCGGCGGATGAGTACCATTTGCCGGTACCATTCCAGCAATGTGGATTTGTCCATTTATTTCTCCTTCGATTTAATTTTGCGCGAGTAGTTTTTCACAGGTGCTACCATTCACCTGTGTTGGGTTAAAGATTAGAGTTGTTCCTAAATCGTTGAATTTAATTTTGGGGACGCAGATTAACACAGATGACGTAGATTTATCATTATTTTCATCCGTGTTTTCCGCGTTAATCCGTGTCCAATTTATTCAGGAACAAGTCTATTCA
>CAZRIB010000439.1:0-3567 GCA_964600035.1 uncultured Ardenticatenaceae bacterium
TTTTCTTGCTGTGTTTGCAAGAAACGGCCGTACGCCTCATCCATTGGCGGGCTGGTCATAATCAGGGCATCTTCGCCCGTTTTTTTGTAATAACCGGGACGCTCACCCACAACAGCCAGTTGATATTTACGGTACAGTGCCTGGGCAGTGGTGTTGCTCCGGCGCACTTCCAACGTCATTTCTCGTGCGCCATCTGCTTTTGCCTGCATGGTCATGTGCAAATAGAGCAGTTCGCCAAAGCCACGTCCCCGCATTTTGGGATGAACGGCAATAATGCTCACGTGCGCCTCGTCCCCGAGAAGCCAGTAACCTGCGTAGCCTATCACCTGCGGACAGGCCAAAACATGGTAATGGGCTAATTTATTTTGGGTGATTTCATACAGGTAGACATTGGCGCTGGTTGGCGTGGGCATGGAGGCGTGTTCTATGGCAGAAACGGCCGTTAAATCGGTCTCAACCATCGGCCGTAAAACCAGAGGTGCGGGTAAATGCAGCATAACGCAAAAAAGGTATTAGTTACCAGCCGGGTCACGCATGTAGATGGGGGTCAAATGCTCTGCCGCATCTGTTTGCCCGGCATGCAGCCGCCGCCAACCAATTTCTGCCAGCACGGCCGGCCGCCGCACAGAAAGCGCTGGCGGGGCGGCCAGAAATTGGTTATTCATGCGTCGCAGTACTTTGACACGTTCGGCCGTTAGTTCTCCGGCAAAAAGGGTTTTGCCGCTTAAAGGGGTTAGCAGTTCTTCCCATGTGCCGTTTTTGGGTCCCCACTGCACCTGCCAGCCGTGTTTGTTTTGCCATTGGTAACCGGCGGCCGTCATGCGGCTGCGCCCCGCTTCGATGGCAACAACAAGCTGTTTGTCCATTGCGCCGAAATTGGCGGCCACGATGTCCAGGGTGGGCACGCCGATGAGGGGGATTTTGTGTGTTAAGGCCAGCCCTTTGGCCAACGCCAGCCCCACGCGCAAACCGGTGTATGAGCCGGGGCCAATGGCTACGGCAACGGCCGTTAAGTCATCCGGTGTCACATCTACCCGATTCATCATGTTTTGCAGCGCCGGGGCCAGTTCCTGGGTATGGTTGTTCAGGCACTGCCAGCAATTTTCAGCAAGAACGGCCGTGCCATTGTGCAATGCCAATCCAGCCCATCGAGTTGCACTATCTACAGCTAAAATCATCCAATCCTTCCTGCCATGTTTTACGCACCAAAAGCACGCTGTTTATATTCATTTAACAGCTTTGCCGACTGTTTCCCACTTGCCGAAAAGCGCAGCGCGCGTCTGGTGTCGCTTTGAAACGTAAAGCGAATCCAAAGCCGGTCTGCGGCCAGCCAGGATGCAATCCGCTCAGGCCACTCAATGATAACGGCTCCGTTTCCGTTGAGAATATCCTCCAGGCCAACTGTTTCCGCGTCGGCTTCATGTTCCAGCCGGTAGCAGTCGATGTGGTAAAGGATACGGCCGTCGTGGGGACGCGGGTATTCATTCACTAACGTAAACGTCGGGCTGGTGACACGCAGCGTTGTCCCCCAACCACGCCCGACCCCGCGCGTAAAAGCCGTTTTACCTGCCCCCAAGTCACCAGACAAGCAAACCAAAGAACCGGGAACAAGCAGTTCCCCCAGGCGCACACCCAATCGAACTGTTTGCTCCACGCTGTTACTCACAAAATCAATTGTCCACTTGTCCAAAATGGGCATTTTTATCTCTCCAAAACGATACAACAAAAATAACGGCCGTTTATTATACCCTCACCCGTCAATCATGGTATTATTAGCCCCTTCAACAAGATAAGGGTGAAAAAGATTCATGCGCATACTGGTAATTTCCGACATCCACGCCAACTTACCAGCTTTTCAAGCTGTTTTAGAAGATGCAAAAGGTAAATGGGACCAAATCTGGTGCCTGGGTGATTTAATTGGGTACGGCCCGCACCCAAACGAATGCGTCTCCCTCCTACGCGAACATGACCATATCTCCCTTTCCGGCAATCATGACTGGGCAGTCATGGGGCGCATCGATATCAACACCTTCAACAAAGAAGCCAGACGCGTTGTAGAATGGACCCGGCAAAACATTACCCAGGAAACAATGGATTACTTACAAACCCTGCCTTCCATTCTCATCACCCCCCCATTTACACTGGCCCATGCCAGTCCGCGCCAGCCCGTTTGGGAATACATTTTGGATGCTTACACAGCCGCCATCAACTTTGACTACTTTGACACCCCCTACTGCCTGGTTGGTCACACCCATGTCCCCATCATTTTTGAAGAAATGAGCAACAACGAAATTGGCGTCTTTGCCCCGGTACTCTCCCCGCAACTATTAAATGGGCATCGCCGCATTATAAACCCCGGCAGTGTCGGCCAACCCAGAGATACAGACCCGCGTGCCTCTTACGCCCTGCTCAATACAGACACATTAACGTGGGAATACTGCCGGGTAACCTACCCCATTGAAGAAACACAAAAAGCCATGCGCGATGCCGGCTTACCCAAACGGCTGATTAAACGCCTGGAATACGGCTGGTAACATTCTCCCATTTCGTCTGGAACAAAATCCTACCCTTTACCGTTATAATGCCAATAACGTTAATTACCACACGCCCATAAGGAGGGATTTTCATCATGACAAAGCGTCGTATTGTAATGTTTGTTCTTTTAACACTGTTGCTGGCCGCCTGTGGAGGCGGTGCTGCCCAGGAAGTGGCTATGGAAGCTCCGATGGCCGCCCCTGCAATGGATATGGCCGCAGAGGAAATGGCCTTCGATACGGGAGGGAATGCCGGTTTTAGCGAGCGGGATGCTGTTACTGAAAGCACCGCATCTACGGACATTCCCACTGAACGGCTGATTATTCGCACAGGCAACTTGAGCATCGTTGTTGAAGATACGGAAGTGGCGATGAAGGACATTGCCACGCTGGTAGAAGCCAATGGCGGCTGGGTTGTCAGCAGCAATGTCTTTCAATACAGTGACAGCATTAAGCGCGGGGAAATGACTGTGCGCATCCCTTCTACCGGCTTTGACAGCGCAATGGATACCATTAAGTCGATGGCTGTGGAAGTGACCCGTGAATCCACTTCCGGGGAGGATGTGACTGAGGAGTATGTAGACCTCTCTTCGCGGCTGGCAAACCTGGAAGCCACGGCCGAACGTGTACGCTCATTTTTGGATGAAGCAAACAATGTTGAGGAAGCGCTGGCTGTCAATCAGGAGTTAAGCCGGTTGGAAAGCGACATCGAAGTCATTAAAGGGCGCATGCAATACTTGAGCCAATCAGCGGCGTTTTCCACCATCACCATCGACCTGACACCAGATGAATTAGCCCAACCGATTGAAGTGGGCGGCTGGCGGCCACAAGGTATTGCCAAAGATGCTGTGGAAGCACTCATTGACGCGCTGCAATTTTTGGCCAGCTTTTTAATTTGGTTTGTTATTTACATTTTGCCGGTGGGACTGCTGGTTTTGGGGCCGTTATACTTAATTGGCCGGGCAATTGTGCGCCGTGTTCGCCGGAGACGTGCTGCCAAACGTGCGGCGGCAACGGCCGTACCCAGCACCCA
>CAZRIB010000440.1:0-3553 GCA_964600035.1 uncultured Ardenticatenaceae bacterium
AAACAGACCTGGATTTGGGACATTACGAGCGTTTCATCGACATCAACGCCAGCCAGCTTTCCAATGTGACCACAGGCCGCGTTTATGCCGATGTGATTGCCCGGGAAAGGCGTGGCGATTATCTGGGTGGAACCATTCAAGTGATTCCCCATATTACCAATGAAATTAAGCGCAGCATTCGCCAACTGGCAGAAACCAGTCAGGCTGATGTCGTTTTGGTGGAAGTAGGCGGCACGGTTGGTGACATTGAAAGTCTGCCTTTTTTGGAGGCTTTGCGCCAAATGCGGTCAGATTTGGGGCGGAAAAATACGTTGTATGTGCATGTTACTTTTCTGCCATACATTCAAGCCAGCCGTGAGCTGAAAACCAAACCCACCCAGCACAGCGTGGCGGCTTTGCGCGGCATTGGTATTCACCCGGATGTCATTATTGCCAGAGCAGACCATCCCATCCCGGAAGAACACATCAAAAAGATTGCGCTTTTCTGCGATGTGAAGCGGCAGGCTGTGATTCCAGCAGTGACCAGTGAATTTTTGTACAGCATTCCGCTGGAACTGGAAGAGACCGGTTTGGCTGATTATGTCATTAGCCGGTTAAAACTGGCGGAGCAGGTAACGGAACCGGATTTAACGGAATGGCAAGAGTTGGTGGAAAGAATCCGTGCACCCAAGCCGACTGTGCGGGTAGGCATTGTGGGCAAGTATGTGGAGCTGCATGATGCGTATATGAGTGTGCGCGAGGCTTTGTATCATGCTGGTATTGCCAACGGCCGTAACGTGGAAGTAACATGGATTCATTCCGGTGATTTGGAGAAAGGAAAAGGCTGGGAACAGTTTGAAGGTCTGGATGGTGTGGTTGTGCCGGGCGGATTTGGCGAACGTGGCGTAGAGGGCAAAATTTTGACCGCTCGTTGGGCACGGGAAAAGGGTGTTCCTTATTTGGGGTTGTGTTTGGGGATGCAGGTGATGTGTATTGAGTACGGCCGTTTCCTTTTGCAAAGCGACGAACCCAACAGCACCGAATTTGACGCCCACACAGAACACCCCATCATCAGCCTGATGCCAGACCAGCACCAACTGGCCGACATGGGTGGCACAATGCGGCTTGGTGCCTACCCCTGCAAACTGGTTCCCGGCACGAAAGCCGCCAAAGCGTATGGCTCAGAGCTTATCTCAGAACGGCATCGTCACCGGTGGGAATTTAACAACAGTTACCGGGAAATGATGGAACGGGGAGGCATGGTGTTTAGCGGGTTGTCGCCTGACGGCCGTTTAGTGGAAATTGCCGAAGTAAAAGACCACCCCTTCATGGTGGGCAGTCAATTCCATCCGGAGTTCAAAAGCCGCCCCAACCGGCCCCACCCACTGTTCAACGCCTTCATTGCGGCCGTAGCCGCCAGAGCCGCCAAACCACCCACCCAAGAAACCGAATCAGCATAGACACAAGATTGGTTCAATTTTTCAGATTGAACCAATCTTGTCAGACAAAAACTACTTCTCTACTGTACGGCGCTGCCAGAGGTAAGCTCCCCACGCCGCCGCCGCCGCAATCAGCACAAACACTGCCCCAAAGGTAAAGCGTATGCCTGCTGCATTTGATGAGCCAATGGGGTTGTCCGGGTGAAGCACCAGCCGGGTGGCGGCATTAGCCCAAAGCAGCACAATGAAATAGAGAGTGTGCAGTGCGCCGACCAACCGTTTTTGGGAAAGCATGATGGTCAAGACCTGCACAATGATGGCAACCGTAATCATGTTCATAGCTGTTGCCATGCGCGGCTCTTGCCAAAAAACAGCCCCCCAATTAATTTTGGACGACACGGTACTGGCCGCAAAGCCCGCAAAATAAAACAACAGCCCCACCCGGCTGGCCGTTACCAGCCAGGCAAAAAGCGATTCTCGCTTGCCAATGGCCACTGCCGCCCCCAACAAGGCCGCCACGCCAAAACCGGCTATACCCGTCCAGATTAACCCCACATGCACATACACCGACTTGATGCCGTCTCCTAATGTGCGCTCTTCAGGCCCAAACCAGACCAGCAAAACGGCCGTTAACACCAAAACCGCCACGACTCCCCATCCTGTCCATCTCAACTGCTTCAATCGTTTCATAATTCGCTCCAATTCAGGCAAGCCGCTTCCAAAACAAAGGCCACCTGCAAAACAGATGGCCTCTATTCTTCACAAATTTACCGCACAGGCAAAAACAAACCTGCTTTACTCTTTTTTCTTTGGCTTATCTGCGTCACGAAGGCGGGCATTGGGTGTAGGCGAACCAGCCAGCCATGCCCCCATTTTACGGCCGATTTTACGCACACGAGAACGCACCCGTGCCGAAACATAGCGGGCACGCTTCCACTGTCTGTCCAACGGCGAAACCTCCGGCGGCGTCACATCCCAACGTATCACTGTTGCCCCCCAGGTTAGCCCACCGCCAAACCCCACAAAAACAACGTTCATGTTGGGGGCTAGTCGTCCCGCCCGCACAGCATCGCACAAGGCAATGGGGATGGATGCCGCCGATGTGTTCCCTACTTTGTCAACATTGACAAAAAATTTGTCGGAATCAATGTTCAATCGTTTTGCGGCCGTTTCTATAATGCGGATATTGGCTTGATGCGGCACAATCAGGTCAACATCATTGGTAGTTAAATTAGCCATTTTTAATACTTCTTCAATGGATTCGCTGACGACTTTTGTGGCAAACCGGAACACTTGACGGCCGTTCATATGAATCGTGTTCTTCTGCCGTCCATTGTAACGATAATCCGCCCCAAGCATCGGCATAGAATTTTGGTAAACGGCCGGCAGCGTCAGCAAATTACCGCCCGACCCATCCGAATGCAAAGCAGATGCCAACACCCCACCCGGCACACTAGACCCCTTCAACACCACAGCCCCGGCGCCATCGCCAAACAAAATACACGTCGCTCTGTCCTGCCAATCCAGCACCCGAGACATCGTTTCTGCACCAATTACCAGCGCATTCTGCACCGACCCCGTTGCAATAGCCTGTTTTGCCATGTCCAGGGCGTAGACAAAGCCGGAACATGCCGCGCTCAAATCAAAAGCACCCGCCCGGACAGCACCCAAATAATCTTGCACCAACGACGCTGTAGACGGAAATATGTACTCCGGCGTAGACGTTGCCACAATAATCAAGTCGAGATGAGAGGGATGCATGTCTGCACGCACCAATGCCTTGGCCGCCGCTTCAAAAGCCAGCGTGGCAGTGGTTTCTTTTTCACCGGCAATTCGCCGTTCTCTAATGCCCGTCCGTGTGTGAATCCATTCGTCTGATGTGCTGACAATCAGGGCTAAATCATCATTGGTCAAGACGCGCTCTGGCAGGTAGCTGCCCCAACCGACAATATGCGCATATTTCATATTGATTCCTTCAAAATAATGAATTGTGAGCGTAAGCGTTCAGCCGGCCTGGGTAATAGATTGGTTCAATCTTGCTGGCATTATGAATGCTTACCAGGGAAATTCACGTCTTACTGACTCGACTTTTGCTTGACATAAAAGACCCTTAAAAACAGCATAATTGAATGAAT
>CAZRIB010000441.1:0-3541 GCA_964600035.1 uncultured Ardenticatenaceae bacterium
ATTTTTCTTTTTAACCATTGCAATATCACAAAACCGCCAGAAGCAGCCTGCTGTTTTTGGCGGTTTTTTGTTAAATGGGAAATTTGAAAAACCGCACCTTCAACAGGAGACACCACGCACCTGCGGTGCACCAGTAAATGAATGAAAATGTGGCAAGTGGCAGGTGGCAAGTGGCAAGAGTTGCTTCGTAATTCGTAATTCATAATTCATAATTTTTCAGAGGAGGAGAGACATGATTGAAGTTGCCATTATGATTGAAGGGCAAAATGGCCTGAATTGGCCGCGATGGCAAAAGCTGGCTAAAGCCGTCGAAGCGTTAGGGTTTGCAGGGCTTTACCGGTCTGACCATTACACCAATGCCAACCCGCCAGACAAAGATTCTTTGGAACTGTGGGTGTCGTTAACATGGCTGGCCAGCCATACCAGCCGCATTGCGTTTGGGCCGCTGGTGTCGCCGGTGTCGTTTCGGCAGCCAACCATGACAGCAAGAATGGCCGCGGCTGTGGATGATTTGAGTAACGGCCGTCTCACGTTAGGGCTGGGTGCTGGCTGGCAGGAACGGGAGCATGAAAACTACGGCTGGGATTTACTTGACGTGCCAGAGCGTTTTGCCCGTTTTGAAGAAGGGCTGACAGTGATCACCCAACTGCTCAAAAGTGATGAGCCGGTCTTTTTTAACGGCCGTTACTACACTGTCAAAGAAGGCATTATCCTGCCGCGGCCAAAGCGCCCAGGCGGTCCGCCTATTCTCATTGGCGGCAACGGCCCCAAACGCACCCTGCCATTGGTTGCCAAATTTGCAGATGAGTGGAACGCGGTTTTCATCTCGCCGGATGTTTTTAGAGAACGCAGCCGCCTGTTAGACGAACTGTTGGCAGCAAACGGCCGTTCCCCCGGTGACGTGCGCCGGTCATTGATGACACGCGGCCAATTGGGCACAGATGAACAGTTGGCTTCCCAATACAAAGCATCATTGGCCGAGCTTCGGGAACACGGCTTTGTCATTGGCACACCCGCCGCCATGGTCGATCAGCTTGGCAAGTGGGCAGAAGCTGGTGTGCAGCGCATTATGCTGCAATGGCTGGATTTGGATGATTTGGACGGCCTGGAAACGATTGCCAGCAAGGTATTGCCTCAAGTGCAGTAAACGCATAAAAAAACGGCCGTTTCCGGGCGGAAACGGCCGTTTTTCATTTTATACAACAAAATAACATTCAGGCAGATGGCGGCGAATCGCCATTTTCAGGCTTATCAGAAGCAGAAAAACGTTCCGCCATCTTGCCCAATTCCTCACTAAGCCAGCGCAAACCATTCACAAAGCCCGTTTTCGTCTTTTGCCCCAGCTCACTCTTGTCTACCTTCACTTTCACGTCAACTGCTTCCGAGCGCACCTTGTTCAAAGCATCGCTTTCACGAATTTGGGCAAAGACCTTGTCAACCTCATCTGCAAATGAACGCAAGCCTTCCCGTACCTCTTTCTCAATGCGCTGGCGTTCTTCACTGCTCCAGGCAGTTTGCAATGTTTCAGCAAATTGTTTGCCCACTTTGCGCAGCTCTTCGGTAATGTCAATGGGTTCGCTGCCGGCTTTTACGGCTTCATCTTCAACGGGAATGTCTTCTTCGGCAGCCTGCAATCTGGCTTTGATTTCTTCAACACTGGGTGTTTGCTCATCACTCATGGGTTTACTCCTTCAATCTTTAATCTTCAATGGTTGATTCACACATGAGTCATTACGCAGAAACGGCCGTAATGTTGCAAGCCTCTCTCCTCAACTAATCACCGACCCGCCGCAGCCGCCAGTTATCTGTAAACCAGCCATCATTGGCAATGGCATACCGTCCCCGAAAAGCCACACCCACAGACAACGTCTGAGCCTGGTCAATGTGGAACGTATGCGAAAAAGTATTCATCTGCCCAAAGGGAGGCTGAATCCAGCCGCTGCCGCCGCTGCCCACAATAAAGCGCAGCTCGCCAGAGAAGGGATCAGGTGCCCAGACCTTTTGCCCATTCACCCAATCCACAACCATGTCCGGGAAGGCATCAATCTCAATCAGGTACGTCCCCGGCTGAAGCGTTACATCCTGCCACATGCGGAAACTGGTCGCGCCAAACCCCTTAAACAATTTCACCGTGTACTCGCCGTCTGTAAAGTACAATGGATGCTCGCTCGGAGGAATAAACGGCTTGGAAAGCACCCGCGTTTCCGGGCGCACAAAGGCGCTGTATGGTGCGGAATCGAATGGATTTTCGCCCTCGTCGTAGGCAAAAGCCCAGCCATTGGGAAGTTGCAGTTCAGGAATGCCGTTTTGGTTGTACCAGCCGCCTTCAAAGGAGCCGTTGACAAACAGGTTTTCACCTGTGGGTACGACGACTTCCGGGGTGGCAGTGGGTGGCGGCGATGTGGGCACGGCCGGAGCCGGGGTGTTGGTTGGCGGCACGGCCGTATTTGTTGGCGGTACAGGCGTAAAGGTCGCCGTTGGCGGCACAGGCGTAAATGTTGCTGTTGGTTCTGGCGTATTGGTGCTGGTAGCCGTTGGCGGTACGGCCGTAGACGTGGGAATAGGTGTACTTGTTGGTGGCGGCGGCATTGTGGGAACGGCCGTTGGCGCACTTGTCGCCGTTGCCGGAACCACAGACGGAACGGCCGCAACCTCAACCGTTTCTGCCGGCGGCACACGTGTCGGCAGCGTCTCACCCTGGCAAGCCGCCAGCAAACCAACCAACATCATCAAAAGACCAATCACTAAAATACGCACATGTAATTTCATATAGTTTTGTCTCCAACCTTTTGCTAAAAATTTTGCTGCATAAGCTTTCAAAAAACAGGCAAATTGTAGCTTGCCCAACAAAACCGGCAAAATACAACAACCATACGAACCTGATACAATTCAGATATTCAAACCGGACTTTAGCAGGTGAGCCAGTTTGCAAGTTGCAGGTGGCAGGTGGTAGGTGGCAGGTGGCAGGTGGCAAATGCAGCTTTGTGATTCGTAATTTGTAATTCATAATTCATAATTCATAATTCATAATTTTCAAGGAGACCCCCATGACCCATCAAAATTTCATCACCACACAGCGCGGTTTGCGGCGCAGCACCCCGCCCATGCGCCTCTTTGAAAAAGCCAAACGCTTTGGCATCTGGAACCCAACTGACATTGCTTTAACGCAAGACAAACAAGATTGGGCAGCACTCTCCCCTCAGGAAAAAGATTTGCTTCTCCGCCTGACAGCCATGTTTCAGGCAGGGGAAGAAGCCGTCACCCTGGACTTGCTCCCCCTCATCATGGTCATTGCCCAGGAAGGCCGACTGGAAGAAGAAATGTTTTTGACGACTTTTTTGTTTGAAGAAGCCAAACACACCGACTTTTTCAGCCGCTTTTTACTAGAGGTAACAGGGCAAACAGGCAGCCTGGAACATTACCATACAGATAATTACAAAACGATTTTTTATGAAGCCCTGCCCACATACTTGCAAGCCCTCCAGCATGACCCGTCGCCTGCTGCTCAGGTACGCGCTTCTGTCACCTACAACATGATTGT
>CAZRIB010000442.1:0-3532 GCA_964600035.1 uncultured Ardenticatenaceae bacterium
CAAATAAATCAAAAAGGAAAAAGGATGGAGGTAAATCATGAAACGCTTTTCTTTGCTTTTACTTGGTTTAATTGTTGTTTTGGCATTCACCAGCGCGCCGGTTTGGGCACAAGAAACAGCACCTGTTGAACAGCCTAAACTGCTGGTAATGACCGACTATCCGG
Organism: uncultured Ardenticatenaceae bacterium; assembly: GCA_964600035.1. Classification (GTDB taxonomy): domain Bacteria; phylum Chloroflexota; class Anaerolineae; order Promineifilales; family Promineifilaceae; genus CAZRIB01. The sequence goes on from CAZRIB010000442.1 coordinate 165, forward strand.
CACAAGAAGCTTCCGCCGGAGACAAAATCACTTTGAAGCTTGACCTGGAAACAAATCTTGATGCTCAAATTGTTGACCTTTCATTGCAAGATTTACCCGATGGCTGGACGGCCGTATTCCGGGGCAAAAACAAAGTCGTCGAATCCGTATTCGTCAGCCCCGATCATGCCGGTTCAGTGGACTTGCGCGTGGAAATCCCCGCCAACACACCGGCAGGCGAATACACTTTCACCGTCCTGGCCAAAGGCGACACCCTCAACGCGCGTCTGCCCATCACCTTCATGGTGGCAGAAAGCGGCCCCGCCAACCTGAGCATGGACGTAGACCTGCCCACCATTCGCAACAAACCAGACAGCAAATTCCGCTTTAATGCCACATTGAAAAATCAAAGCAGTGAAGACATTACCGTCGATTTGAGCGCCAATTTGCCGGATGGCTTTACGGCCGTTTTCAAATCCAGCAACCAGGAAATCACCAGCCTGCCTATTTCAGCCGACAGCACAGAACGCATCGTCATCGAAGTAGACCCCCTGTTCGACGACCTCACACCGACCGGCCAATACCCCATCGAAGTCATTGCCGATGGCGGTGAACTCAAAGCCTATGCTGAACTGGTGGCCGAAGTTGTCGGCGAACCACGTCTTACCTTCACCACACCAGACAACCGGCTCTCCGGCGATATTGAAGCAGGCAAAGAAACGGCCGTTACACTCGTTCTGGGCAACACAGGCTCTGCCCCAGCCCGCAACATCGACATGAGCGCCACACTGCCCAACGGCTGGAAAGCCACCTTTGAACCCGAAACCATACCGGCCATCGAACCCGGTGACCAGGTACAAGTAACCGCCAAAATCCTGCCCAGCGAAAAAGCATTGGCAGGCGACTACATGCTCACCTTCCGCGCCAAACCGGAAGACACCGCCAACAAATCCATCGAATACCGGGCAACCGTACAAACATCCACCATGTGGGGACTGGTTGGCGTCGGCTTCATTGCCGTTGCTGTCCTCGCCCTTGGTCTGGCAGTGGCCCGCTTTGGCCGCCGCTAATCCTGCCCGGCAAGGGAGGTGATCAAAATGACTGAACATGTCATCCAAACATCGGGGCTGACCAAGCAGTACGGCAAATTTACGGCCGTTTCCAGCCTCGACCTCAACATCAAAAAAGGCGAAGTATACGGGCTGCTTGGCCCCAACGGCTCCGGCAAAACCACAACCATCCTCATGCTGTTGGGGCTAACAGAACCCACAAAAGGGCAGCTTTCCGTACTGGGGCTGGACCCCGTCCGCCAGCCCCTGCAAGTAAAGGCCCGTGTCGGCTACCTGCCAGACGAAGTCGGCTTTTACGACAACCTGACAGCCCGCGAAAACCTCATCTACATTGCCAAACTCAACGGGCTGACACCCGGCGAATACAACAAGCGCATCGACGAAGCCCTGGCACGAGTCGGCCTGAGCGATGTCGCCGACAACCGCGTCAAAACATTCTCGCGCGGTATGCGCCAACGCCTTGGCGTAGCCGAACTGCTTCTCAAGCAGCCAGAAATCATCATCATGGATGAACCCACATTAGGGCTGGACCCGGAAGCCGCACACGAATTTTTGCAAACCATACTGGAGCTAAAAAAGGAAGGCATCACCATTCTGCTTTCATCCCATCTGCTCCACCAGGTTCAAACCGTGTGCGACCGTGTTGGCCTCTTCCGGCATGGCAAAAAAGTGCTAGAAGGCACAGTCGCCGAACTGGCTAAAAAGGTGCTGGGGCAGACCCATCGCATCATGCTCACAGTGGCATCACCGCCAGACAACCTGAGTACGCTGCTGCAAAATCTGCCCGGCGTTGTTTCAGTAAAGCAACCTGCTCCCAATGAATTTGTTCTGGAAGCCACCACAGATTTGCGGGCAGATGCAGCCAAAACAGTCATTGAAGCTGGTGGCAAGCTGCTCAAGCTCGATGTAGAGCAGGTCAATCTCGACACCATTTACACATCCTACTTCAAAAAGAAGGATGAGGAGGTGAAACATGACAACCATCGCCAACCCGCGCCTGCGCTCGCGTGAAGGCTCTCCCTGGACAGGGCTTTGGGCAGTGGTCACAAAAGATATGGCCGACCACCTGACCAGCGCCAGAATGTACATTCTTGAGCTGCTGATTTTGGTAACGGCCGTTGGCACAGTGAGCATGGCCGTCCAGGAAATGCGCAAATCCACCGCACCAGAAGAGTTTGTCTACCTGAAGCTGTTTACCACAGCACAAGACCCAATGCCCGCTTTCGTCGGTTTTCTTGCCTTCCTGGTGCCATTGGTCGCCATTGCCCTAACATTCGATGCCATCAACGGCGAATTTAACCAGCGCACACTCTCCCGTGTGCTGGCACAACCCATCTACCGGGATGCTCTGCTCATGGGCAAATTCCTGGCTGGCTTATTCACCATGACACTTGTGCTGGCGGCCATCTGGCTGCTCATTCTGGGCATGGGCATCATTGGCCTGGGCGTGCCCCCCACCGGCAACGAAATGACCCGCCTGCTGTTCTTCTTGCTCGTTACCATCTTTTATGGCGGGGTGTGGCTAACTTTGGCAATGGTCTTTTCTGTTCTGTTCCGGCAGCCGGCAACGGCCGCTTTGGGGGCACTGTCCATCTGGCTGTTCATTACCATCTTCTGGAACATGGTAGTAAACCTGGCCGTACAAGCCCTGCGTCCCATTCGGGTAGGCCTGCCGCAAGAATATCTTTCACAAATCAAACTGGGGCTTGCCTTATCCCGAATATCACCCAACACCCTGTTTTCAGAAGCCAGCATCGGGTTATTGCAGCCATCCACCCGTTCCCTGGGGCTGGTGCTGCCCAGTGAACTGGAAGGCATGATACTCGGTGCGCCATTGCCCCTGCGGGAGAGCATCCTGCTCATCTGGCCGCACCTGGCCGGACTCATTGCAGCAACCATTCTCTTGTTTGCCCTGGCTTACATCCTGTTCCAGCGGCAAGAAATTCGGGCATAAGTCAGTAAGGGCAGTAAATAGATTGGTTCAATTTTGGAAATTGAACCAATCTATTGCCCAACCCTCCAAAAACAAGTGACAGAGGGCGCACGGTATGAACGGCTCGTAAGCTTTTCACAAAAAAGACATACCGTGCGCCGTTACATTTATACAAACCTGTTTTTTGCCATTGACAGAATCTTTTTCTTTGTTAACATCCCCCCCAATATGAACCATGTAACGACTATTTTCCGCCGCTTCCGCCGTCGCCAGACCATAGGTCTGGTTTTTGCGGTTGGTTAAGTCGTTCCAATAACTCATAACATCCGCACCGCCAGACCAAGTTGTTGGTCTGGCGGTTTTTTTTTGGAATAACAATGAAGCAG
>CAZRIB010000443.1:0-3530 GCA_964600035.1 uncultured Ardenticatenaceae bacterium
ACGGCTAAACCCGGGCGTAATGTTCAGCATGGATGATGCGTTGTGTCCCGGTTTCTCCGCGAATAAGCAGTGAATGGGTGACGGCGTGGTCGGAGTAAAATTGTACGCCTTGCACGATGGGTGTGTGTGTAATACCGGTTGCGGCAAAAAATACGGCATCACTGCTTACAATCTCTTCACAAGTTAGTATCTGTTTCAGATCCAAACCTGCATCCACAATTTCATCTCGTTCTGCAATGCTTTGGGGGGCCAGCCGGGCTAACATGCCGCCACCTAATGCACGCGTCATGCAGGCGGCCATGACACCCTGGGCTGTGCCGCCAATGCCATACAACATATCTACGCCGGAGTCTGGCAGGGCGGCCAACAACGCCCCTTCTGCATCGCCCTCTGGACGCAGATAAACCCGTGCCCCGGCTTGCCGGATTTCATTTATCAAATCTTTGTGGCGGGGACGGTCTAGTACAAATACCAGCATATCGCTGACGGCTTTGTTTTTTGCGCGTGCGATGAGGGCAAGTGTCCAGGCCGCAGGCGCATCCAGACAGTCGGGAACAAGGGCGGCCGCGGCCTCTTTGTCTACAACGATTTTTTCCATGTACACGGCCGGAACAGGACACCACATGGTTCCTCTTGGGGCAATGCCCACGACGGATATTGCGCCGCCGCCTCCTTTGATAAGCAGGTTTGTGCCATCTATGGGATCTACTATTAAGTCAACGGCGGGGCCTTTGCCTGTGCCGACGCGGGCGTTGCTTTCCAGTGGGCCATTTTCGATACGGCCGTCTTCACCAATCACAATACGGCCGTCCATCTCCAGTGTATTTAAGGCTTCTGCCATAGCCGTGGTGGCAATGCGGTGGGCATTTTCATGATCACCAGAACCAATCCAGCGGCCAGCAGCCAATGCGGCCGTTTCGGTTACGCGTACCAAATCCAAACCAATATTTCTGGGAGGAATTTTATTTAACATGGCAAATCCTGTTTCAATAAAAGTTGATGATTGGTAACTATTACCCAGTCACATGTGAAATGAGGGATTAGATTGGTTCAATCTCGGAGATTGAACCAATCTTTGTATCCATCAAAGAACACTTGACTGAGTACGATGCAGGCCAGACCAAAAACTAACCGCAAAACGCGCAAAGGACGCAAAGAATCAAGAATAATTTGTTTTTTCTTTAATTCGTTGTCCTACTCCCTGCCTGAAACAAACCCAAGCCTGAATAGTCACAATGATTCATGATTAAAATTGAAAGCGGGCAGCAGGTTATGTGGCTTGCTGCTAAAACAAATCAACCGCTTCCAACAAATTGGCATTTTCCCAGGCAATCATGCCATTTTCCAATATCCGCACATTCATAGCCCCAATTCTTTGCAGGGCAAAGGCAGCCCGGCGGCTGCGGCGGCCGCTGCGGCAAACCAAAATAACATCCCGGTCATTGGGAATTTTGACATCTGCCTGCAAGATGGTGGGTAAGGGAATGTTTTCTGCACCGGGTATGTGTCCCCGGTGATATTCTCGCGGCTCGCGTACATCAATGACGTGTGGCCGCTGATCGGGGTCTGGGTGGTGGAGCATTTGCCAAAGGGTTTCGGCCGTGACCGTTAAAATGCTGTCTTCCGGGATAGAAGCAAATGTTGGCAAGTCAATTAAATCGACGCGCTTGGGCAAGTTTTGGCATTCTTTGAATACTTTAAGGGGGCATTCGTAAATGCAAATGGCCGGGTCGAGTTTGTGGTAGAAAAGGGTGGTAACGGCCGTGTCCTCATCCAAAAAATTTTCTTCCGTCAAATAATCACAAAACTGGGCCAGATCCATCACTTCCCGCACACGCGGATTGGTACGCACCAAATAAACATCGCCCCCCCTATCCCGGTAATTTTTCACGACATTTTCCAGCATATGGACACCGCTAAAATCACAATGATTGACATTGTGCATCCGAATGAGCAAAAAGCGTTGTTCAGGGTGGGCTTCAGCATGATTCAATATAAATTCTTCCACATGATTCACCGCACCAAAGTACAAGTCGCCCAAAATTTCAATAATGCCAAGCTGGGGGCACTCATCTTTATCTGGCTGCAAATAAAAATGGCGGAAATGTTCGTCGGGCAGAACGGCGTGGACTTTTGGCGTTGACGTTTTCAAAATATAAGAAGCCAGCGACAGGATGATGCCAATTAAAACCGCAAACTGGAGATCAAGGAATAATGTGCCTATCAAGGTAACGACCATGATGAAGGCATCGTACCCTTTTGCGTTCCAAATACGCTTGATTTCTGCCCGATCTACCATGCCGTAGGCAATAACAACGAGTACACCAGACAGTGCTGCTTTGGGGAGAAATGCGGTTAGCGACCCTAAAATGAAAACGGCTACCAGCACAAACAGGCTGGCAAAAACGGCGGCAAATGGTGTGCGTGCGCCCGCCTTAAAGTTGACGGCCGAAACAGAAAATGACCCGGCACAGTTGTACCCGCCAAACAATCCTGATGCGATGTTGGCTAACCCCTGCCCCACAAATTCCTGGTTACTGTCTAATCTTTGGCCGGTTTGGGCAGCGATGGAACGGGTGATGGCTGTTACCTGTACCAGACCAATTGCGCCAACGGCTAATGCCCCGGTGGATAGTTGGCTGATTTTTTCTAAATTAAATAGGGGGACGGGCTGCAGGGAGGGAAGTCCCATGGAAAGACGGCCTACAACGGAAACGCCTTGATCGGCGAGGTTGAAGATGAATACGGCCGTTGAGGCAGCAATCATTGCCAGGAGAGGGGCAGGCCATGAGGGCCGGATTTTTCGGACAACAATGACCACTGCAATTGCCAGCGCTCCAATTTCGGCCGTTGGCACATGAATTTCACCCAAATGAGTAAGTACATAAACCAAAGAAGCCACCAGCCCGCCGCCGCCCCCCGTCAAGCCAAGTAATGACCCCAACTGTTTGACACCAATCAAGACACCCGCACCACTGGCAAACCCCACAATAACAGAATGGGACACAAAATTGACCAAAAAACCCAGCTTTGCCATGCCCATGAACATTTGGAAAAATCCGGCCATCACAGCCAGCAGACCTGCCGCCAAAATAAAATCAGAAGAGCCGGGTATGTAAAAATTACTGAGTGTACTGGCCACTAAAAGAGAAATGGCATTGGCTGGGCCAGTTCTCATTTGGTTTGAAGACCCCCACAAGGCTGCTGTAATGCCGGCAACAATGGCTGTATAAAGCCCCATTTCGGGTGGCAGTTCGGCAATGAGGGCAAAGGCCATTGCCTGTGGCAGCAATATGACGGCAACGGTTAATCCGGCTATTAGATCTGGTTTGAGATTGCTGCGGTTAAATTGACGAAAACGACGTACTGGCTGCTGTAAATATTGGCCAATATCCTGAAACTGCTGTATTAGAGTGGTTTTGTCTGTGATAGCGGAAAGCATAGGTGCTCCCTGTTTTTGTGTACCAATAGCGAGTCGTGTCAGAGTGTACGCGGGCTTGGGTCACTCGTCAAGATGGGTTAAGGGGGAG
>CAZRIB010000444.1:0-3524 GCA_964600035.1 uncultured Ardenticatenaceae bacterium
GGAAAGAGGTAGAACGTCCCTTCAATAGTGCGGCATGAGACACCGGGCATGGCATTCAATTCCCGCACCATAAAATCGCGGCGCGCCTGGTAAGCATCACGCATTTCGGAGATGGCATCTTGGGGGCCGGTGAGGGCGGCAACCAGGGCGTGCATGGTGAAATGTGCCGCCGAGGAGACGGTTTGGCCGTTCATGGTGGCGGCCAGTTTGATGATGGGGGCCGGTGCCGCCAACCAGCCCATGCGCCAGCCGGTCATGGCGTATGATTTGGAGAGGCCGTTGATGGTGAGTGTGCGCTCTGTCATACCGGGGAGTGAGGCGATGGAGATGTGGGAACGGCCGTCAAAGACCAACTTCTCATAAATTTCATCCGCAATCACATACAAATCGGCTTCCTGCGCAATATCCGCAACGGCTTGCAGCTCTGCCTGCGTAAACACCCGCCCGGTGGGGTTACAGGGCGTGTTAATCATAATGGCCTTAGTGTTGGCAGAAAGCTTGTCGCGGAGCAGTTCGGCCGTTACCGTGAAATTATTCTCGGCGGGAAGGCTGACCGCCACCGGCACACCGCCCGCCAGCCGCACCATGTGCGGGTAGCTCACCCAGTGCGGCTCCAAAATGAGCACCTCATCCCCCGGATTAAGGACGGCCGCCAGTGCCAAAAACAACGCCCACTTACCACCCGGTGTCACCACAATGTTTGCCAGTGGGTCAAGCGCAACCCCGTTTTCCTGCGCCATTTTGTGGGCAATTGCTTCCAGTGCAGGCACAATGCCTTTCATGGGGGCTGGGTAGTGTGTGCCGTTTTTGTGGTGAATGGCATCCCAGGCGGCTTCTACAATGTGTGGCGGCGTGGGAAAATCGGGGTCACCGCCTGCCAGCGCGATGACATCATGTCCGGCGCGCTGCATGGCTTTGGCTTTGTCGTTGACGGCCAGGGTAACGGAGGGCGGAATGCTGCTTAATAACTGGGATAGAGGTTTCATTTTTAATCCTTAATCTTGATGAATCTTTGAGTCATTATCTGGGTAATCCGGGTATTTTAGTTTGAGTTGGAGGATATGGCGATGGGTGAACTGTTTTTGGTGGTGTTGGGTGAGATGCAGGATGGCGGGCTGCCCCACATTGGCTGCCGGTGTGGGCGATGTTTGTCTGGCAGGGTGGGGTATGCGGCGGCAGCGGCGGTGGTGGATTTGCGTGGGCAACGGCCGTTTGTGGTGCTGTTGGACGTGTCGCCAGATGTGAAGTGGCAGTTGGCCTATTTGGGTAAGTGGCTGGGCGTGCATGAGAAACGGCCGTTTCGCCTGCGGCAGCCAGATGCCGTGTGCCTGACCCATGCCCATTTGGGGCATATTGGCGGACTGCCCATGCTAGGGCCAGAAGCGATGGCCGTTGAAGGGCTGCCCGTGTATGCGTCGGCGGAGATGGTGGCACTTTTGCAGGAAACACGCTTGTGGCAGCCGGTGGTGAGCGAGTTATCGTTACGGCCGTTTACACCCCATCAGCCCATCACCTTTGCCCCGCAGCTAGCCATCACCCCCATTCCCGTGCCCCACCGCGACGAAGCCGGCGTGGGGACGTTTGCCTTTTTGGTGCAGGGGCCAGCCCGCAGCGTGCTGTATGTGCCGGATATTGACCATTGGCAGCAGTGGCCGGAGGCGCACGCCGTGCTGGCGGGGGTAGATGTGGCGTTGGTGGATGCCACGTTTTACAGTGTGGATGAGTTAAACGGCCGTCCCCCGGTCGCCCATCCGCTCATCCCCCACACGCTGGACTTTTTTGCCGGTTGGCCGGGCGAGCTGGTGTTGACGCATTTCAACCACACAAACCCGGTTTTGGAAGCAGACAGTGAAGCAGAAACGGCCGTGCGCCGGGTGGGCGCAGGTTTAGCCCAATTTGGGCAGCACTTTCCATTGGATTGATGGGGCAGGCAATCTCCAATCTCCAATCCCCAATCTCAATTACTGTGAAAAAGCTGCAAAGGCATCTATACAGGTGTTCATATTGAGAACCCTTAGGAACACGGAGTTTCGCAGAGGTCTCGCAGAGGTTCACAGAGTAAAGAAGAAAATCTCTTTATTCTCTGTGTAACTTAGTGGTTCTCCGTGCCACTCTGTGTTCCTGCTGTATAGATACCTGCAAAGTGCACAAATCTCCCCTCATGTGCCAGTTTCAAATCGTCGTCCGTACATCTGTTTTGGGTGGGGCTGAAGTGAGAAATTGTTGGGCGAAGCGACGGCCGTAATCGTCCAGCAATGTTTCTACCCGTTCATAGCTGGGTGAAGCAACCAGCAGACCGGCATGGTAGGCCTTGGGCAGCCGCCAAACGACTTCCGGGTCATCAAAGCCTGACAGGTCGGGGTGTTCCTGACGTGCCAGACAGGTGATAAGTCCGGCGTAATCCTGGCGTACAGTTGGCAGTTCATATGGTTCGCCGCGCAGACTGGCCGCTTCAATGCGGGCGGCTTCTGCCCACAGTTCTACCCCGGTGGCCGCTTTTACCAGTTTGTCGATGTTGGCGCCGCCAACCCGTGCCGCTGTTTCCAGGAAGTAGAAACGGCCGTCTGCATGGCATTGAATAAATTCGGTGTGTGTGACACCGCGCAGCAGCCCAAAGGTTTTGACTAGTTTGCGGTTTACGGCCGTAATTTCCACAGCCTCCTCACTTTCCGGCGGCAGGGTGCGTGTGGTAAAAATGCCGCCCCCCTGCATAACCGACAAAGGCGGCATCCCATACCGGCTGACAATAGTGAATACAATCGCGTTTTGCCAGACCAGTGAGTCCACATGGAATACATCGCCGGGCAAAAATTGCTCCAGCAGATAAAACGATTGTTGGTCCCCCAACTCGTCCAGTTTGCGCCAAACCTGCTCGCTTTGGTGCATTTTCTGGATGCCGACTGCACCGGCTTCAAAGCGGGGTTTTAGCACCCAAGGCGGCGAAACGGTGTCCATAAATTCGCGCAGGTCGTCGTAATGAAACAGGCCGGTAAATGGCGGCACAGGGATGCCATTGTCGTTGGCTTTGACGCGCATGGCGAGCTTGTCCCGGAAGTAGCGGGCGGTGGTGTCGCCCATGCCGGGCAGGCGTAAATGTTCGCGCAGGTGTGCGGCCGTTGCTACATCGTAATCATCCAGGGCTGCGATGCGGTCAATTTTGTGTTCTCTGGTGAGATAGCTGACGGCGTAGGTGATGTCTGGCTGTTTGGACAGGCTGGGCATGATAAAGCGATGGCTGATGCTGTCCCAGGGCCAATCGTAATCGGCAAACTTTTCGGTTGTGAGCAGGATGATTTTGCAGCCTTGACGGTGGGCTTCCTGGATGAAGGGGATGCCTTTGAATTCGCTTGCCAGGCAGAGGATGGTAAACGGCCGTTCATTCATTTTCATTCTCCAGTTTGAGGGGATTGTGCATGGTCATTGTAGCATATTGCAGCGTGCATTTAGTAATGCGTGCACCGTGAACCGTGAATCGTAAGCCGTGAACCGTAAGCCGTGAGCCGAACACGGAATACGGTTCACGG
>CAZRIB010000445.1:0-3521 GCA_964600035.1 uncultured Ardenticatenaceae bacterium
AGCGCAAAGAGAAAAAATTGAAAAATCTTAGTGCTCTGTTAACTAAATTTATTAATTTTTACAGGACACGGATTCACACAGAGATAAATACAGATAAGTCAGCTAAAAATCCGTGTCATCCGCGTTAATCTGTGTGCTAAAAAATATGTAAAAACTTACTTAACAGAGCACTTAGCGCTCTTTGCGTCCTTCGCGGTGAATTATGAGATTAGTCAGCCAACTAGGCCATCGGTTTTAATTTTCAGTCATGTGCCATCAATTTATGACATGGTGCGGGAACGCTTGATACCAACCATGCTTAAACCCATCACTACAACTAGCAATGCCAATACCCATGTGCCAGTTGATTGTTTTGTTGCCTGAACGTTATTCAACTGAACGGCCGTTGGTGTAAAATGGGCACATGTTGTTGATGTAACCCCCGCAGCATTAACGGCACACACCGCATAATACAACGAACTACCGGCTCCACCGACATGCGTGTAACTAACCATCTGGTTTGCACTGCCAAATTGGGGGGGCGTCACCGTACCCAATAAATTTCCGGGGCCAGGTGTAAAACTAGATGTGGTGTCAGCATATACACGGTATTCCGTGATCACTTCTTTCCCGCCACCACTGTCGCTCGTCACCGCCGGCCAGCTCAACACCTTGTCGCTACCATTCACACTCACCGTTAGCGAGGAAACTGCTGCCGGCTGCTCCACCTGACCTTGTTCCACCAGCACCACACCCCAGTTACTGTTTACCGTTACCGATACGGCGCCACTGGAAACTGTATAGGTGTTCCCATTAAGCGCATCCAACAGCGTTGTGCCGTCGCTTAGGTTGTATGGTGCGGCATTCAAGCCGGTAAACGTGGCCGTGTGTGCGCTGTTGCTCCGGTTCAGAGCGATGAGCGCGGTTTGTGTACCGTTTGTGCGGGCAAAGCCATAAAGCATGTTGGCATCATCAATGATCAATCCATGCTGTACGTCCCCATCTTGTAAAACGGGGTAGCTGTGACGAATGCTGCTCATGGTGCGTACAAAACCGAGTAAATCGGCGTTGGCGGCATTGTTGCCCGTATCGTTGCCGCTGCCGTAGCCATAGCTGCTGCCGGTGGCGTCTGTCCAGGGGAAGGGAACGCGGTTATATGGGTCGTCCTCCCATTTGCTGCCCGACCAGACGGCATCATGGTGCAGGCCAATTTCGTCTCCATAATACAGAGTGGGCGCACCTGCGTAGGTAAAGGCAAAGAGCCACAATTCTTTCATGCGCTGAACGGCCGTTGCGTCATCATCATTGTTAATTTTCTTCAGTACCCAGCGCAGCCGGTTCGTGTCGTGCGAACCGCCCAAATTCATCATCGCCTTAAAAGCTGGTGGCGGGTAATCTTCCCAAATGGAGAGCAGACGGGCATTAAACTGCGAAGGAGAAAGCTGGCTAATTGCCCCGGAAGCGCTGCCGACATTGTTGTCATTGTCTTCAAATTGTGTGCCGCCGGAACAGCCGTTGCCGGAACAGCCCGTGAACAGCCAACCAAATACCGCTGACCGAAAACGGTAATTCATCACACTGTCCCATTCATTTCCCAATAACCAGGCAGACGCATCGCCCCATTCTTCACCCAACAGCAAGGTGTTGCTGTCTACCGCACGCACGGCCGAACGGAACCCTTCCCAGTAATCGTTTGTCGGATCATTGGTCAGTCCGGGGTCTACGTCACCGCCCACGTCAAAACGCCAACCGGCTGCTCCTTGGTTTACCCAATATGGCCCCACCGAGCTTGTACCATTGTTCCAGATGAGATTACGCACGGCCGTGCTGTTGGCTTGCAGCTTGGGCAGCGAACCGTAACCAAACCAGGCTTCATACGTTTCCGTCCATGTGCCGCTTGGATCATCACCATCATTACTGTCGCACCGGTCACCTGCGCCGCTGCCTGGTGTGCCCACATCAGGGATATAGTACCAGGAACGGTACGTTGAAGCCGGGCTTTCACACGCGCCGCTGTTGTCATCTATGCCAGGGCCGGAGGGGCTGGTCAGGTTGCCGCTGCTGTCATACCGGCTATACAAATCAAAATAGGTGCTGTCTGATGAAGTGTGGTTAAAAACGCCATCTAATATCACTTTAATGCCGTGAGCATTGGCGGCTGTAATCAGATTTTGAAATGTTGTCAGGTTGCCAAAATCGGGATCAATCGTCAGGTAATCGGCCGTGTCATATTTATGATTGGAAGGTGAGCGGAAAATGGGATTGAGATACAGCACTGTCACCCCCAGGCTGTCAAAGTACCCGTCATTGATTTTGTCAATAATGCCTTGCAAATCGCCGCCGTAGAAATTATCGCCATAATAATTGGCACAGGATGGGGTGTATGTGCTGCGCGGATCGCAGACGGTGTAGTTCCAATCGGTCTGGTTGGAACGAACAATGGCCCCGCCACTTCTGTTATAGCTAAAGCGTCCGGCACTGGGGTTATTGGTGGGGTCACCATCCCGGAAGCGATCAGGGAATATTTGGTAAACGACGCCACGTTGCATCCAGGAAGGTACAGAAAAGGTAGGGTCATATACTGTAATCTGGAAACTGCGCGTATCATCGTACCCATCACTCATTGCCCCCTGCCCGCCGCCATAGAACTGCACGTTGTCATCTACATAAAAATCCTGGTCGGCGGTGCACCAGCCCGGTGCATCATTCAACTCAAAGAAGTAGTACAAAATGGTGGGCTGATTGCCTACGGGGATATCTGCGTACCAGTAATCGTAGGTGGTTGGGTCTGTATCAAAGCTGCCGTCCCAGGCCATGTTGTAATATGTTTCGGTGTTGGTGCGGTCGTCCCAAACGCGAACGCGTGCACCGGTCAAGTCGCTCTGGGCTGCCCGCAGCCGAAGTTTGATGGTGTTGCCGGGTGTTGTGGGACCGACTATGGAGCGGTAGTCGGCGTTGAAGGTGTCGTGGAGTACTTCGTTCCACCAGATGTTGCAGTCGGCACTGGCACTGGGCGCGGCTACAGCCACTTGTTCCGGCCAAACTATTTTTCTCTGCCAAAGAGCTAGTAGAGCCAACAAAAGTATTCCCCAATAGTGCTTTTTCATTTTGCTTCTCCTTGCTTGAAAAGGCGGCTTCTCCCAAAAACTGCAGGAAACGCAAAGTCGGAATTCATTTGCGTTTTTGAGTGGTTGGGGTAGTACTCAGTCAAGTGTTCTTTGATGGATACAAAGATTGGTTCAATCTCTGAGATTGAACCAATCTAATCCCTCATTTCACATGTGACTGGGTAGTAGGCTGTTTTGAGTGTAAAAGTGCCCAAAAAATCTGGCAAAAATATAGTTGATATGTCCACTATTGTCAATGAAATATGTATTTTTATTGTGACTATTGACTTTACCCAAAAAGCAACCGAGAAGGAGGCGTAAAGGGCATGGGAATTTGGGTATGTTTTTGCTCTCGCTATGTTATTGATATAAAATATCATTAAATAACGTGTTGTGAGGGCAGAGAATATGTTTTTTAGATGGATACGGCCGTTG
>CAZRIB010000446.1:0-2819 GCA_964600035.1 uncultured Ardenticatenaceae bacterium
GCCTGCTTGGCTCCATTTTGCTGAACATTGTCATTCGTATTTTTCGCCGTTGAAATGGGGCATTTGTTATCAGTTATTGAAACTTTGCCATGCCTTACCGGCTAGACCCCTCTGACCAGGAATTTGCGGCGCTGATAAAGTGCGTGGGCACGTTTGCGGGCAAGCGTGTGCTGGAAGTAGGATGCGGTAACGGCCGTCTCACCCGCAAATACGCCCACCTTGCCGCCCATGTGGATGCCATCGACCCCGATGCGGACAAAATTGCAAACGCCCAGACTCGTCCCCACCCCGCCAACACCCACTACTACACCACCGCGCTGGAAACATTTACACCGCCATCCCCACAGCCATACCATCTTGCCATTCTCTCCTGGTCATTGTGATGAATGCCTGAAGCGGGCATGGTTCATGCCCTAAAGCAGTTACACGACATGCTGGCAGAAAACGGCCGTCTCATTGACATCCACCCTACGCCAGAACCAGCCGCCATCACCGTGCGCCTGGGCAGTCACAAGCAGTTAGCTGGCTGGATAACAGAAGGCAGCGACTACACCAAATACGCCGCCGCAGACAGTGCCCTGGCAGCGGCCGTTTCCCAAGGCCACTACATCCGCCAGACCACGGCCACATTCACCTTCACCACCACCGCCGACACATTGGCAGACCTGAACCAATACCTCGCCGACTACTGGACAGACGGCCGTATTGAGCCACAAGTTGCCGGCTACATCGAAGAAAAACTCCTCACAACCCCCCTTCAAGACACCGAACTCATCCTCACAGAAAAAATCAACATCACCTGCCTGCTCCCCAAAAAGTTGGCATAATTACCCAATTACCTAATTACCCAATTACCCAATTACCAAATTACCAAATATCCAAAGGATCATCCCATGCCTCAATTCACCCCTATCGCCCATCCCAACACCATCGTCACCACCGGCCAAGCCCGCTTCACCATTCTGACTTCACGGCTTATCCGCATGGAATGGCAGGAAAACGGCCGTTTCATCGACGCTCCCTCCCAAGCCATCTGGCATCGCCACCAACCCGTGCCCCACTTCACTGCCAAAAAAGACGGTCAAACCCTCACCATCACCACCGATCACCTCACTCTCACCTACACCGGCGGCCCCTTTAATCATCAATCCTTAACAATTAATCATCCATCATTCACCTGGCACTTTGGCGACCGCGACCCTGCCAACCTTCTCGGCACAACCCGCACCCTCGACAACATCAGCGGCAACACAGAACTGGAACAAGGCCTCATCTCCCCAACCGGCTGGGCAGTCATTGACGATTCCCGCTCGCTTGTTTTTACAGAAGATGGCTGGCTGACGCCCCGCCCCGATGATGCTGGCGTGGATGTGTACTTTTTTGGTTACGGCCGTGCCTACCACCACGCCCTCCACGACTTCACCAAAATTGCCGGTCCCGTCCCCATGATACCCCGCTACGCCTTTGGCAACTGGTGGAGCCGCTACTGGGCCTACACCCAGGACGAACTACAAAAGCTAATGCGTGACTTCCGCAGCCACAACATTCCCCTTTCCGTTTGCATCATCGACATGGACTGGCATCTGGACGGCTGGACAGGTTACACCTGGAACCGCAGCCTCTTTCCAGACCCAGACGGCTTTATTAATTGGTTACACGAAAACGGCCTGCGCACGGCCCTTAACCTGCATCCGGCCGATGGCGTTGGCCCCCACGAAGCACAATACGAAGCCATGGCTAAACGGCTGGGCATAGACCCGGCCAGTAAACAGCCCGTCCCCTTTGACATCGCCAACCGTGACTTTGCCCGCGCCTACTTTGAAGAACTCCACCACCCGGAAGAAGCACGCGGCATTGATTTTTGGTGGATTGATTGGCAGCAGGGGGAAGTAAGCGGCCTGCCCGGACTCGACCCGCTCTGGTGGCTAAACCATCTCCATTACTACGACATGGCGAGAGATGGCAAACGGCCGTTTATCTTTTCGCGCTGGGGCGGACTGGGCAACCACCGCTGCCCCATCGGCTTTTCCGGCGACACCTACGTCAACTGGGAAACGCTCGCCTTCCAGCCCTACTTTACGGCCACCGCCGCCAACGTGCAGTATGGCTGGTGGAGCCACGACATTGGCGGCCACCAACGCGGCGTGGAAGATGGCGAACTGTACACGCGCTGGGTACAGTTTGGCGTTTTCAGCCCCATCATGCGGCTGCACAGCACCAAAAACCCATTCCACGACCGCCGCCCCTGGGGGTTCGATGCCAACGTTGAAAAAGCCGCAGGCCACGCCATGCGCCTGCGCCACCGGTTGATTCCCTACCTGTACACACTTAACTGGCAGCATCACACAACGGCCGTTCCCCCCATACGCCCCATGTACCACGACCACCCCAACACCGACGAAGCCTATGCCTGCCCGCAGCAGTACACCTTTGGCAGCAGCCTCATCGCCGCCCCCTTCACTGCCCCCGCCGACAAAGATACACGGCTCAGCCGCCAGGTGGTTTGGCTGCCAGAGGGTGATTGGTACCACTTTTTTACTGGTGAAGCGTTTGCCGGAGACGGCTGGCACGCCATTTACGGCCGTCTCGACGACATACCCGTTTTCGCCCGCGCAGGCACAATAGTGCCCCTTGGCCCCGAAGTTGGCTGGGGCGGCATCGACAACCCCGCGCAGCTGCATCTCCAAATTTTTGCCGGAGACGACGGCGAATTTACCCTGTACGAAGATGATGGCGAAACACAGGGCTACCTGCAAGGCGATTACGCCCAAACCACCTTCCGGCAGCATTGGACCGGCAGCGGGGCTGCCAATAGGCTG
>CAZRIB010000446.1:2829-3521 GCA_964600035.1 uncultured Ardenticatenaceae bacterium
CGCCACCGGCCGCACCCACCACATTCCAAAGGAACGAATTTACCACGCCGATATTTTTGGCATAGCCGAGCCGGAAAGTGTGGTGTTGAAAGTGAACGGCCGTGTCCACCCCCTAACCACCCAGTACGACCCCGCCCGCGAATGCCTCACCGCCGGCCCCATCCGGCTTGCGCCAACAGACCATGCGGCCATCTTCATTACCGCCGCGCTGGCACGCCGCAGCCGCATGCAGGAAACAGTAACCGCCATGCTCACCCATTTTCGCCTGCAAACAGACGTGAAAGCCGCCATTGCAGATACGTTTAGCGAATGGCGTGCCCAACCCGGCCTGTTGGCAATGTACCAGCCAGCCGCCACCACCAGCCAACTGCAAGCCCTGCTGGAAGTGACGCAGCAGGCCGGGGTTCACCATATTGCCAACATGCGCCACCCGCACCAACTGGTGTTGTGGAACAACCGGCAAAATCCTTCATTCCGTTACAGCTATACCGACTGGTATCAACACACTTGGGACAGGCAGCAGCAGTACCAAACAGCCTCCGGTGTTTTGCCCAGGTTCCAAACGTTTACCCCCAAACACGCATGGCAGATAACGGCCGTCTTTGACACGCTGCCTTTTTCGCTGGAAGCAAAAGGATAAGAGATTAGAGATTTGAGATTGGCTCACATCCGCAAGGTGACTACAATTACCC
>CAZRIB010000447.1:0-3519 GCA_964600035.1 uncultured Ardenticatenaceae bacterium
TTGAAGAAGGTATGCGCGGGACAGAGGATACCTTGCGGGCAAAATTAACCCGCATTGGCGAACTGTAGCATCATCAATGAATAATGGATTGAAGATTAAAGCCCCCCACTTTAATCTTCAATCATCAATCTTTACACATTTTCCCGATAACGTCCCAAAACCAGAGTAGCATTGTGGCCGCCAAGCCCAAAACCGTTGGACATGGCGTAATCTATCTTTGCCGGGCGGGCCTGGTTGGGTACGTAGTCCAGATCGCATACGGGGTCGGGTGTTTCGTAGTTGATGGTTGGCGGCAGGGTGTTGTGGGCAATGGCTTGTACGCAAATTAAGGCCTCCAGTACACCGGCTGCGCCCAATAAATGGCCGTGCATGGATTTGGTGGAGCTAACCGGTACGTCGTAGGCTTTTTCGCCAAAGACGGCTTTGATTGCGGCCGTTTCTCCTTTGTCGTTAAGCGTGGTGCTGGTTCCGTGTGCGTTGATGTAGTTAATGTCAGCGGGTTCCAGCCCGGCTGAATCCAGGGCGCGCTGCATGGACAAAATGGCGCCTTCGCCTTGCTCGTGGGGCATGGAGATGTGGTAAGCGTCGGCGCTGGTTCCATAACCGATAACTTCTCCGTAAATATGGGCGCCTCGTGCCAGGGCATGATTCAGTGATTCCAGAATGAGTACGGCCGTTCCCTCACTCGTCACAAAGCCATCCCTGTCTGCATCAAAAGGACGGGATGCTCCCTGCGGATCATCATTCCGGGTAGACAGCGCCCCCATCACACTAAAACCGGCCAACACCAGGGGCATAATGCAGGCTTCCGCTCCGCCCGCGACCATCACATCGGCATCGCCACGGCGAATAATGCTGGCGGCTTCGCCAATGACATTGTTGCCGGTGGCGCAGGCCGTTGCCACAGACATATTGGGACCCCGAAAGCCATAGTTAATAGAAATCATGGCGGCGGGTGTGTCGGCCAGCATCATAGGCACAAAAAATGGGCTGACGCGATAAGGGCCTTTGTTATTAAAAAGGTTGACATTGTTTACAACCGGGTCCAGGCTGCCCATGCCGCTGCCCAACACAACCCCGGTGCGGTCTTTGAGCGCATCTGTAAAGGTGATGTTGGCATCTTCCAGCGCCTGGGCAGTACCGGCCAATGCCAATTGGGAAACGCGGGAAAGACGGCGTACTTCTTTACGGCCGAATATCGCCGAGGGGTCAAACCCTTTCAATTCTCCAGCAAAACGGGTTTTGTACTCACTGGCATCAAAGCGGGTGATGGGGCCTATGCCGCTGCGGCCATTGGCAATGGCATCCCAGGTGGTGGCAACATCATTGCCCAACGGGTTTAGTGTACCTAATCCGGTAATGACAACACGGGTTTTGTTTTCCATAACTGCTCCAATTGATAGGCAGCGGTATCAACGGCCGCTGCCTGAATTCTTGTCCCAAACATGCAAGCAGGGATGGGGGACCCCACCCCTGCTTGCACGTGTCAGCCAATCAATGGCTATAACCCGTAAATTTTGTCTAAGATACGGCCGTTGCCAGCAAATAAAAAGGCCAGACTTTCGCCTGACCTTTTATCTAACTAACCATTCGTTTTTAACTTGGCAAGATTGGTTCAATCTGCCAGATTGAACCAATCTGAAAACCGCCAACTTATTTACGAACGCTTATTAAGTTAATCCCGTTACGCTTATCCGCCTGCATCCACAAATAGGGTGAAGTCCCCCGTCCCGTCAAAAAAGTCACTGACTCGGATAAAGAATACATCCGACTCCTCGCCGTCGTAGACAAACCGGAGCTGCTCCCCTTCTCCCTGCATGTTGTCGTCAGCAGAAGCCAAAATGTTGTCGTCAAAGTCCAGGAGTTCCAGCACCAAGTCGATGTCGTCTTCGGTTTCGGCTGTCAACACCAGCTCGTCACCGGGATCCAGCCCAATGATGTATTCGATGTTGCCGCCACCTAAACGGCCGTAAACCGTATCACCATAGGCCAGCTCAAAAATCACAAAGTCAGAACCAACCAAAGCAAAGTCATACGGCCCGGTGCTGCCTTCAAAACCACGCACCAGGAAGTAATAATTGGCTGTTTCTGGAATTTCTACCGTCAATTCTTCAAACCCTGTCGAGAAATCATATTCCTCCAACATCTCATCGGTATCGTCATTCCAAAATTCCACAACAACATCCGTTTCTATGCTGCCGGGCTGCACCTGCATGGTCACGACTTCACCTTCCAGTGCTGTAAAGGGGAAGAAATGGGCATCTTCTGCATCGACCAATTCATCGCCGGAGATAATGATACTGCCGGGCTGGCCGTCATTGGATTGGCGCAAAGTCAGCTCGTAGCTGCCAATGCTGCCTTCGAACCCGCGTACCAAAATGGTGTATGTCCCAGCGGCTTCAATTTTCAGGTTGCGCACATATTCGGCATCAAAGCTCAAATCGACTTCGCCGCCGGGTAAAATGGAACGGCCGTTGCCATCCACCACATCCAAAATCAGGTCAAACTCATCATCAATTGGCCGGGCAGTGACATCAATAAAATCACCGGCATCGGCAGTAAATGTCCAGGCCTCCTCGCCACTGCCGCCCAAAATTTCACCCGTTACCGTATCCCCGTAAACCAAACCACCAATGTCGCCGCCGTGGGCAACACCGGCTCCTGCTTCTGTCAATGTCAGGGTATAGCTTCCCATTCCCCCGGCAAAGCCACGCAGCACAATGTAGTAATTGCCACTGGCAGGAATGGCGATACCCAAAAGGGCTTCTTCCCCAAAGGATTCATCTATTTCGCCACCAACAATAGAATTTCCCGACTCATCCACAATATCAACAACCACATCCAACTCATCGTCTGGTGTTACAATCAGGTCAATTGTTTCCCCTTCCAACCCAATAAACGACCAAACATCGGGCAAGGTATCGCTGTCAATTTCCCCGCTAACCGAGTCGCCATACAACAAGAAACCTTCTTCCGGGGGCAAGCCTGTTCCTGTTCCGTCACCGCCATTGTCATTAACAACCACATCGCTCACTTCCAATGTGTTCACAATGTCGGCAAAAACGGGTAGATATGTTTCTACATCCTCTATTGAAGTAATACCAAGGGCAACGGCCGCATTGCTGCCATATTCAATCAAATAGATTTCACCGGCAACAGGAGAGCCATCGCTATCTCCTTCATATGTGGCGTAAATGGCATCACGGCCGTTTATTTGCGTATCTGTTGGCCCTTCGGTCAGGCTGGCGTTATCCAAAAATTCGCCAAGCATATCTGTCATTAACGCAGTGGGGTCACTGACATCCAGCTCATCTTCAGGCCCGGCCGTTATTATCATTGCCGCCCCCTGTACATCTGCAAATTGATCCGCATCCATCATTTCCTGGCTGGATGCCAAAATAATCAGGCCAAACAGATCCTGCCCCACCCAATTTTCCGGATGCTGCACAGTGATACCGGATGACGGGCTTTGCAGTTCCACAAAATTTACGGCCGGTTCCGGGGTGGGTGACGGCTCCG
>CAZRIB010000448.1:0-3499 GCA_964600035.1 uncultured Ardenticatenaceae bacterium
CTAAACAGCTACGTCTCTCCAAACGAGATTTGTCATGACAGACACACTTACCGGGCAAAAAATAGGCAAATACACCCTCGCCGAAAAATTAGGTCGTGGTGGCATGGCCGAAGTCTACAAGGCCTATCAGGAAAATCTTGACAGGTACGTCGCCATCAAACTCATGCACACCTTTTTGGCCTCTGAAGAAGATTTTCTCCACCGCTTCAAACGCGAAGCCCGGGCAATGGCAGCCCTTAATCACCCCAACATTGTGGGCATCATCGACTTTGATATCTGGAAAAATGACATTTACTACCTGGTGATGGAATACATCAGCGGGGGAACACTGAAAGATCACCTGGAAACGTTGGCAAATAATGGAGAAACCATGCCGTTGGCGCAAGCGGTTTCCATTGCCAAACAAATGGCCAGCGCGTTGGCATATGCCCACAAACGTAACATGGTTCACCGCGATATTAAACCGGCGAACATCATGCTGGATGAAACCGGGCGTGCCATTCTCACCGATTTCGGCATTGTTAAATTAATGGGCGCACAGTCAATGGCTTATACAGCGACTGGTGCGCTCATCGGCACGCCTTCCTATATGTCGCCAGAGCAGGCAATGGGCAGGCCCGGCGATGAACGGTGTGACATTTATTCGCTGGGTGTGCTGCTTTTTCAAATGACAACCGGCCAGCTTCCTTTTGCCGCCGACACACCGTTGGCGGTGGTGATGAAGCATGTCAATGAGCCTGTGCCGCTGCCAACAGAATTTAACCCAAGTGTGCCGGTTGCCTTGCAGCGGGTCATTTTGAAGGCACTGGCTAAAAATCCAGATGAACGGTATCAAACTGCGGGGGAATTTGAGGAGGCGCTGGGCAGCGTTGATTTGAATGGCGGCACGGCCGTTTCGCCACAAGCCACTGCACTGTCTGCAACGGCCGTTTCTCCTCCAAAAGAAGAAACAGGCAAAACCGTCCTGGAAGAACCCGCTGGCTCGACAACGGCTGTCAGCAGCGGCGATAGTGCCGAAGAAAAAACCGCCGCCCGGCCAAAATGGGTCATTCCGGCTGTCATTTTGGCAGTTCTGGCTTTGCTGGCGGGTGGTGCTTTTGCCTTTGGTGGATTTGGCAGGGAAAATGAAGAAGAAGGAACGGCCGTTGCTGTTGTCGGAGACGATGCCACCCAAACGCCCGCCGTTAAAGATACCCAAACTGCCACACCTGTTATTGATGAAACAGATGTGGCCGCGACAGTGGAAACGGCCGTACGCCTGACCGAAGAAGCCGCACCAACCAACACACCAACGCCATCACCCACCCCAACCAAAAAACCGACTGCCACGCCAACCAACACCCCCACACCAGACCCCACATTGACATTCCTGGCATCCTGCACCACAGATGCAGAATTGGTTTTGGCCTATCCGTACAATTATGTCAACCGCCCGAACATTGCCGTTCCTATTAACGGCACGTTTTCTTACCACTGGGTGTTAAAAAACACAGGCACATGCCCCTGGCCGGATGATTTAACGTGGGAATACGTTGACGGCACACAGTTTGGGTATGATGACGGGCCAATACCACTGGAAACGGCCGTCACCGCAGGCGAAACCATCACCCTCACCGCCTCCCTCACCGCCCCGCCCAACATAAACACCTACGAAGGCATCTGGCAGCTAAAAACCAGTGACGGCGAACCATTCGCACCAGAAATGTCATTCCAAATTAGCACCTACCTGCCTGCTACACCCACACCGGCAGCCACACCCACCCCACAGGCCACCCCCACCCCCGATGCCAGCAGTCTGCCAGAAGTAAATTATCTTGCCGAATACGTGGCTGGCACCTGTGAATACCAGGGTGGAGATTGGCAGTGCCAATTCAAAATTACAGCATACGGCGGCGGCGGCGGTCCATACACTGTCTTTGTCTTTGACCAGCCCGCCGGGCAAGCCACAGAATTTAGAGGCGGCAGTGTCTACTATTACTTCCCCAAAGCCCGCCGCTGTGTCGCCTTTAATGCCAATGTGCGTGTCATAGATGAAGCCTCCGGCACAATCTACGACCGTCACCTCTACGTACACCCCAACGACTATTTCAACTGCCAGGAATAAAGAGGGGCGAACCGACGATTCGCCCCTACTACTCAGTCAAGTGTTCTTTGATGGATACAAAGATTGGTTCAATCTCGGAGATTGAACCAATCTAATCCCTCATTTCACATGTGACTGGGTACTACACTTTGGGTCTGCTGAAATTCAAACCCGTTACCAGAAACGTATTCGTTTAACGTAGAACAGTATTGGTCCAGGCCTCAATCCATGCTTCACGATTGGCTTCAATTAAGGCAGGGTCAACGGCCGCTGGCTGGTCAGACAGGTGTGCCCAATCTACAAAAGCCTCTGGCAAGGCGGCGTTGGTATTTGCAGGGAAAACAAACATATTCAGAGGAATGTCTTCCTGGAAGGGTACACTGAGCATGTAATCCACAAAAGCTTGAGCCAGTGCTTTGTTTTGTGTGCCTGCCAAAATGCCCACGAATTCCACCTGACGGAAGCATGTACCAGGTGCGGTAATAGACGCGCTGGGCGGGGCTTCCACGGGCGGGTCGGCAAAGATAAATTCGGCGGGGGGGCTGGAGGCGTAGGAAACAACTAACGGCCGTTCCCCGTCACTCGCCACCGTAAATTGACCATAATAAGCATCTTCCCAGCCATTCACCACCAGCACGCCATTGTCCCGCAAAGCCTGCCAATAATCGAGATAGCCATCCTCACCGAATTGGGCAATTGTTGCCAGCAAAAAGGCTAACCCAGGGCTGGATGTGGCCGGATTTTCAACGACCAGCAAATCCGCATACGCCGGGTCTGTCAGTGCATCCAGCGACTGCGGCACAGGCAGCCCGTTCTCTTCAAAGTAGGCAATGTCATAATTCAGGCAAACATCGCCAAAATCAACCGGCAGCAAGTGGTGGCTGCTGTCCAATTCCAGCGCATCGTCAATTTCGGCCAGCATAGGCGATTCATACGGCACAAAAATGCCCGCGTCCAGCGCCCGGCTCATAAAGGTATTGTCTACGCCAAAGAAAACGTCGGCGAGCGGGTTGTCCTTAGCCAGGATGGCCTGATTGAGGGCGGCGCCTGCATCACCTGAGGGCAGCAGTACAATTTGCGCGTTATGTTCTTCTTCAAATGTTTTGATGACTTCTTCGCTGATAGCAAAGCTGTCGTGGGACATAACGGTTAAGGTTTGGGGGGTGTCGGCTGCGGGTTGGGTGACGGCCGTTTCCTGCCCCGCTGTCTCTTCTTCAACAGGATTCGACTCGGCAGATTGTCCACCACAGCCCACCAAAAACAACAACATTGTTCCCAACAAAAGTATCCATTTTTTCATTTTTCCACTCCTTCGAAAATTATGAATTATGAATTATGAATTATGAAACTGCGTTTGCCACTTGCCACTTGCCACTTGCCACATTTTCATTCATGGTGTTGAGCGCGCTGCTCATG
>CAZRIB010000449.1:0-3496 GCA_964600035.1 uncultured Ardenticatenaceae bacterium
CAAGATGAATTTGAACCCGATGTCATCGCTGAATCTGAAAATTTTGGTGTTTGGCGCAGCAAAGAAGATGATGGCTGGCTCTACCACGTAGAACTGGGCGGCATCACCTTGCACTTCACACCAGAAGAATGGGACGAATTTCTTACCATGATGAAAAGCATCAACAGCTAAACTTAGCTCCGAACTGTGTAATTTTGGCCGGTTGGTGCAGCTGCATCACCGGCCATCCCACAAATCGGAGTGCTTCAGATGGATGAACAAACCACATATGTGCCCATGATTCGAGACCTGGCCAGCCATGATAGACCCCGCGAACGATTGATGCGAGTTGGCGAAACGGCCGTTTCCTCCACAGAACTACTGGCCATCATCATGCGTACCGGCGTCGGCGGCGAAAACGTTCTCCGCCTGGCCGAACGCCTCCTCACCCACTTTCAAGACCTGCCCGGTCTGGCACGCGCATCCATCTCAGAACTGACACAAGTAAAAGGCATCGGCCCTGCCAAAGCAGTCGAAATCAAAGCCGCCCTGGAACTTGGCCGCAGGCTTATGGCAGCCGCCCCCCAGGAGCGCCCCACCGTCACTTCCCCTTCAGACGCGGCTAATTTGCTAATGGCCGAAATGATGTTTTTGGAAAAAGAACATTTGCGGCTCATCACACTGGACACCCGCAACCGTGTGATAAACACCCCAACCATTTACGTCGGCAGCCTTAACACCTCCGTCATCCGCATCAGCGAGCTGTTCCGGGCCGCCATTAAAGACAATGCGGCCGCTTTTATCATGGCGCACAATCACCCTTCTGGTGACCCTTCCCCATCACCAGAAGATGTTAATGTCACCCGGCAGGTGGTGCAGGCAGGCAAGTTGATGGACATTGCCTTGCTAGACCACATCATTATTGGACGGCAGCGGTTTGTATCGCTGAAAGAGCGCGGTTTGGGCTTTTAGACGGCCGTTTCCCGTTGCGGTATAGTTACACCCATGACAAAAATAGAGCTGCTCATTAACGGCCGTTTGCAAGCACCCTTCACCCCGTACCAAAACAACGAAAAGGTACTCATCGCCGCTGGTTGGGCACCCTGGTGGCTGGAAGCCCCCCCCAATGCCCCCTCATGGAAAAACAGACCACCCGTCTACAGCACCCTTCAGCTAGACGGCCAAGCCACCCAGCAGCTAGCCACCCCATTCGGCACACACACCGGCGGCCTTTGGCAGCAAATCCCCACCGCCCCCGATAATGAATACGAAATAACCGTAGAGGGACAGGCATGGTCAAGCGAAGATGCCACACCCGGCAGCCAGCTAGAAGCCAGCGATGTCAACATGCAAATCGGCGTTGATCCAACCGGCGGCCTGGACCCGGAAAGCCCCCTTATTATCTGGAGCAGCCCGGCACAGCCACTAAGCCATTGGGAAACGCTTCGGGTTCAGGTAAAAGCAGAAACCAACATCATGACGCTGTTTTTGAAATCTGCGCCATCCCTGCCCAAACGGCAGCAGTCTGTTTTTTGGCGGAATGCGACGCTGCGCCCCATTGGTGTACACAAACGCGCCATCAACATTGTTGGTCCCGCTGATACGCACATTGCCATCGAACCGGAAAATCCGCAGCCGGGTGATGTGGTTGAGGTGACGGCAGGCGCACTGCGCAAGCATGAGTTTGTATCGCTGCTGGTGCGCGGAGTGGAAGAAGGGGAAACGGCCGTTTCTGAACAAGGCACAATCGTCGATGGCGACCGCACCCTTTGGCGCTACACCTTTACCCCCGCTCAAGATGGCCTGTATGAACTACGTTTTGTGGGTGACAACGGCGCCCGGCTGCTGGCTTTGCGGCTGCTGCGGGCAGCGCGTGAAGTTCAGCTTGTGCCGGGCAAACCCAGAGAAGATTACCGGCGCGTTTATGTGCTGCTGCCACCAACAGCCGACCGCACCTGGGCAGAGGCGGCTGTACGCGGCGGGTTCGACGGCCGTTTCACTGTTGGCTACTCCGCCGATGATGCCGGCTTTGGTGACATTGAGGAAAAGTACGTGCTGGCTGTAAACCCCCACCACTGGCCAGATGTGTTAACGGCCGCATGGTATCAGCAGCATTACCCGGGCGTTCGGTTTACGGCCGTTGTCGCCAAATCCCCTGCGGATTTAGAGCATTGGCTGCGCAAATGGACACCAGAAGAGAATTAACAATCCCCAATCCTCTACTCCTCTCTACCCGTCAAATCCACATTTAAGGCCACATCCAATACTTCCACATCAAAGCTGTGACCAGACGCCTCCAGCGTCACACTTTCAATATAGCGAATCGGCCACGCCCCTAATCTGGCTAATTCATTACGCAAATCCACCTCATAAAACACAATCTGGCCTAAGGGAACTTTGTAATGGGCACGCTGCGCAATCGCCCCGGCACAGGTTACACAAGCATCGGGGGTTTCCCCAACAACCACTTCACCTGAGGCGTAAAACCCCTGCCGCCAGCTTCGCTGTGCGCCTGTGTCGTCAATATAGTTAACACGCACAAACAAGGGGCACTCACTGCCATTAATCCCACATACGCCCAAACTTTGGTCCACAATGCGGAAGGTTAGCAGCATCTGAATGGACTCATAGTCGGTCACATCTTCATTGATGATTTGGCGGACTTTTGTCTCAGCATGGCCTGCCCCCTGACGGAAAAATTTGAGCGTCGGTTCGCCAGCGATATTGACCACGTCGGTCTGTCCTTCCGGCTGTTCGTTCAGCTCAACTGACCAGACGTAGTTGACCCAGTTGTCCATACCTTCGCTGAAATCACCGTTTACAATGAGGTTGCGCTCTGTTCCCATTGGCCCTTCGGGCGGCTGGTCTGTGGCGATACGTCCCCGCTGGTCTGACGTGAGGATGAGTTTGTCTTGTCCGTTGATGAGGGTGGCACGGCCGTCTTGCACGGTGACCTGTGTGTCATTGTTGGTTACAACCAGGTAATATTGGCCGGTATGGGTCAAGGTGACTTCGCCATGAGGGGTTTGAATGGTAGCCAAAATGGGCAGTTGTCTTTGTTCGGGGATGGAAACGCGTAAACGGCCGTTTTCCAGATAAAGCGTCAGTGCCGGATAGCCGCGGCTCATTGAAAAACGGGGCAAATCAGCCTGCTGCAGGTCAAATGATGAGTTGCTGTAAACCTGCAAGCGGGCTAAGGTGTCTACCACATCTGGCGGGGTTACCAGCAAGACGGCCGTTGCCGTATTATCTGTGCGAATGCTCGCCCCAGCTTCTGCGGCCAAACCCGGTTCACCCACCAGAACAGCCCGGCGTGTGCCATCCGGGTCATCAATACCGACTGTCCCCTGGTTGGCCTGAACGATGATGCTTAACGGCCGTCTCGCATTTTGCAAATAACTGTTCACAAACAAAGGTACAGCAATTGCAATGACACAAAATATCGTAAAACTGCCAATCAACACCAGCCATGCTGTACGCTGGCGGCGGCCAAACGCTCTTTCTCTTTCTACCTGTT
>CAZRIB010000450.1:0-3490 GCA_964600035.1 uncultured Ardenticatenaceae bacterium
GCCCCGGATGGGCAAGCTGGCGGTAGAGGCTGGCGCATTCTTCCAACAGGGGAATGGCTTCCGGGAATTGGCCTGTCTGGATGTGGAGCGTGCCCAGCAGGTTGAGGGAGAAGGCCAGCGTTTCGGGGGCATCATGGCCGCGCAGTGTGGTTACACTCTGAGCGGCCGTTTCCTGTGCTTCCGGCAAACTGCCGGTGTAGAAAAGAAACATGGCGCAGCGCCCCAGCAGTTCCCCCCAGACGACGGGCGCAGTTTGGGGCACGGCCGTTTCCGATAACTGCATGATGGCCTGGTCAAACAGTACCCGTCCTTCAAAAAATTGGTTGGTAACAGCATAAAACCGCGCCAGAGCGTGCGCCGTTTCGGCCAGCAAAGCGGCATCGGCCTGGGCGATGGCGTGCTGCCACATGGCGCGGATGTTGCTGCCTTCGGGGAGCAGGTCGGGCGGCGGGGCGGTTTGCAGTTGTTGGCTGAAGTAGCGGGCATGTTGGGCAGCAGCGGCCGTTTCCGGCGGCAGGTGGCTGCGGGCAAAGCGGCGGATGAGGTCGTGCAGGAAGAAACGGCCGTTTTGCTCATGCAGCAGCGACTTGGCCTGAAGCTGGCGCAGGGTAGGCGGCGCCACACCGGCCACAACCGCCGCTGCCGCTGCTGTAAAGCCGCCGCGAAAAACGGTCAATCGTGCCAGTTTTGCCTGTTCATCCGGCAGCAGCAGCGCCCAGGTATGGTTGAACAATGCTTGCAAGCTGCGATGGCGCGGCGGCATGTCCTGAAAATCTGTTGCCAGGTGGGCCAGTGTCTCTTCCAGCCGGGCCGCCAGTTGGGCGCAGCTTTCCCTGTCCATCTGGGCGGCGGCCAATTCAATGCCTAACGGTGACCCTTGCAGCAGGCGGCAGATGGCGATGATGGACGGCCGTTCCTGCTGCGGGTCGAATTGGGGCCGGATGCGCCGGGCTTGCTGCGTGAAAAGTTGTTCCGCCGCCGAAAACGCCTCGTCGTCACCCAGAGACAGCCCGTCCAGCGGCAGGTTGCGGGCGGCGCGCAGGCGGGGCATCTCCCGCGAGGTGAGGAGGATTTTTACGTCGGGGGCGGCGGTGAGGAGGGCATGGGCCAGGTCGGTAACGGCCGTTAGCAGATGTTCGGCGTTGTCCAAAATGAGCAGCATCTCTTTGGGGCGCAGCGCGTCTACAAGCTGCTGGCGGGGCGGCAGGCCAGGGTGCAGGGAGAGGTGTAGGGCTTCGGCGACGGCCGTTTCCAGCAGCGCCGGGGTTTCCAGTTCCGCCAGCGACACAAACGCCACCCCATCCAGCCAGGTGGTGGCCTGCCGGGCGGCAAACGCCTGCGCCAGCGTCGTCTTGCCCATGCCGCCCATGCCGGTGACGGCCACCAGACGGCAGGCCGGGTCGGCCAGCAGCGCCGCCAGTTGGGCCAGTTCCGCTCCGCGTCCCACCAGCGGCGGCGCGGCCAGTTGGCGGGGGGGCGGATTTTGGCGCAGGGCAGTGATGCGGCAATGCAGGGCTTCCGTTTCCGGCATGGGGTCAACGCCCAGCTCGTCGGCCAGCATTTGGCGGCACTGCTGATATTGGCGCAAGGCGGCGGTGTACTCTCCGGCACAGGCCAGCAGGCGCATCAGCTGCTGGTGCGTCTCTTCGCGCCAGGGTTCAATGGCGAGCAGTTGGCGGGCGCAGGCGATGGCGGCCTGGGTCTGGCCGTTTGTCTGGTGGTGGCGGATGAGTGTTTCCAGGGCGGTTAGAATGTCCAGCCGGATTTTTTCGCGTTGGTGGAGCAGCCACATTTCAAATTCGGGGGCGTCGGCGACGGTGAGTCCGGCCAGGAAGTCGCCGCGGTAGAGGGAAACGGCCGTTGTCAGGCTGTCGGTGTTTCCCAGCGCCAGATGTTCCTGAAATTGGCGCAGGTCAAGGACGTAGGCTGTTTCCGGGGCAAACCAGACGGCTTTGCGTGTGGTGTGGATGGCTTTGAGATGCTTGTTGATGTTGTAAACGGCCGTGCGCAGGCTGGTTTGCGCCTTTTCCGGCGGTGATTCTCCCCACAGCAGCGCCTCCAGTTGGGGGCGGGTAAACGTTTCCCCCGTCACGGCCAGATAAGCCAGCAAGGCCAGCCATTTTTCGCTGCGCAGCTCAATGGGCGGTTGGTTTTCAAAAAAAATGCGGGGCTGCCCCAAAAATTCGAGGTGTAATTTTGTCATGTTGCCATTTATTTCACGGTGCGTTGACGGTAGCCGGGTATGCTTGAACCAGTTGTTTGCCAAGGGGCAACCGTATCTTCTCCATATTCCGAGGGAGAGTTGACAAATTTTTCCTATGGTGCTCGTGTAAAACGTGGTGCTGATGAAATTTGTCAACTCTTATCCACGATTTATTGAGATGTTACGGGCAGATGAAAGTATAACAAAGGGTTGGTCACACGTGCAGTCATTCTCATCAAAAACAACCATTTTCCTGTTACGCTGCTGGATTGAGCAGTCGGGAGATGACTATTTTTGGCGGTATCGGGTAGAAAATCCCCACACCGGAGAGAACGCCACGTTTGCCACGCTGGAGACGCTTCACGCCTTTTTGGAAACACAACTTGATAACACTATAAAACAGTACAAGGAGAATTTATCGTTATGAAGTTAAAAAATGTCTGGATTGTTGTTTTGGTTATGTTGTTGGCGGCTTGTGGCAACCCAGTGGAACAAGTGCAGGAAGCAGTTTCTGAGCAGGTGGCGGAACAGGTGGTGGAAGCTGTCACCGATGCAGAAAATGTGGATTTGGACACCAGCGACGGCTCTGTGTCGTTTAGTGTCGGGGATGGCGAAGGCGGGGAAATTGCGGTTTCTGCTCAGGAAGAGGGGGAACTGGATGCGCTGACCGGGATGGGGTTCACCATTCCCCTGCCGGATGGGCTGCAAAATGTGGTGGTGCAGCGGGTGGATGAGAATGGCGCTGAGGTGATGGTGAACGCAACGTATGAGTTGGGCAGCTTGTCGGCGGCGCAGTTTATTGAGGAGATGCACCAGATAATGGTGGCGCAAGGGTTTACCTATATGGATATGATGGGTTCGGATAAAACAGAGCCAGGCACGACTGACCCGATGATTGTTTATATCCACCCGGACGGCTATCAGTTCTCGATTATAGGTGATGACAGCGGCGGTATGTTTGGACTGACAAAAACGGGGGTAGACGTTGATGCAAACAGTGGTGGTGAAGTGGCTGCGAGCAGTGACGAGGCGGCTGACGGGATGGCGGCAGCGGCAGCGCCGGTGGTTGTGTCTGGGGCTGTGGCGTCGGAGAATGGGTTGATTGCGCTGGATAAGGATGTTTACCAGGTGAATGAGGATATTTGGGCGCTGGTGACGTTGGGGGAAACGGCCGTCGCCAATGATGCCTGGGTAGGTGTCATTCCCTCCGAGACACCGCACGGGCAAGAGGTGGACAGCGATGCTGTTGACATTGACTACGAATACATTACCAGGGCAAACGAAAAC
>CAZRIB010000451.1:0-3465 GCA_964600035.1 uncultured Ardenticatenaceae bacterium
AAAAGTAACGAGGAATTTACATGACAACAGAAATAAACTGCCTGTCCCGCCGTTCCCTGCCGAATTAAAGCATTGCGTGAGCAAGTGACAAGTGTGCAGGTGGCAGGTTTGTACTTGCCACTTGCCACCTGCAACCTGCACACTATTTAGTAATGAGCCTTGTTTGGTTACGGTTTACTTTCGGGTACAAGGGAGTAATCATACGGTTCTACCCCTGGGCCATAATGGAATGTGTTGGGGTATGGAATGTAATGCGAGGTAAAAAATTCATTAATCAGCTCATTGCCGTTGGCATCGCGCACAATTCTTTGCACAATGACATCCGCACCCTGTGTGGCAAAATCAATCTGTTCTACTGTGCCAGGAGGCAGGTCCGGGTCAAATTCCCAGCGATCTTCTTCCGGGCCGGGCACTTCTGTTTCATTGAGAATTTGCGTTTCCCCTTTTTCTACTGTCCAGCCCATACTGGTGGAGTAAAACTTGAATGTCAGCGCTTCCAGTTCCTGGTTGTAGTAGTTTTCAATGAGCAGGTGATAAGGGGTATTGTTGACAAAGCGGAAATCGACAATTGGCGAGAAGACTGTAGCATCCATGCCGGGGCCTTCTCCGTCATTGTAGTAGTCCAGCCAATAGCCGTGTTCCTGCCGGGCAACAATGGGGTAGCCGGCAAAGAAGGCTGTCTGGTAAATGGTGGTGGATACCTGGCATACACCACCGCCTACGCCTTTGATAGTTTGGCCGCCAACAATGATGAGGCCTTCTTCGTAGCCGTCGGCTTCGCTGATGGAGCCAAGATATTTGTTGAAGGAAAATTCTTCCCCTGGAGCGACGACAATGCCGTAGAAGTTGGCGGCTGCGCGGGCGATGTTGTGTTTGCGGGCATCGGATGAGCCGTAAAACCAGGTGGTTTTTTCGCTAACGAGTTCTGTGATGCCCAACTCTTCGGCAGTGGCGTTGGCGTTGACGGTGGGAACGAGGTCTTGGATGACGAAGGGGATTTTTTGGTTGGGTGTGCCAATTTGGTTGAGCAGGTTTTGTAATGTGGCGTCTATGTCCAGGGCACGGCCGTTTACATGCGGCGACACAAGCACCAGTTCCCGTGACAAATCATCAAAATAAAAGCGGGCTTTAACGGGTTCCCGGTAAATTTTGGCATCAAACTGGGACAACCACAGGCGGGCAGCGTTGCGGTCTACAACAATTTCGTGGGTCATTGTACCGTCGGGTTGTTCTTTTAGTTCAAAACGCAGCCAGCGGGCTAATTCATCACGCGGGACTTCCACAGAAAACAAATCGAGGTCGTCCAGCGGTTCTTGCAGGTAGAAGACGACGGGTGTATTGAGGACTCTTTGGATTTTTGCCCCGATTTCCGGGTTGTCGCGGACGATGGGCGGGGTGGTGTGTACCAGCAGTTCCATTTCCACCGGTTGGAATTTGGTGATGGCTGGAATGAGCCGCGTTTTTAAGTCGGTGGTGTCCAGTGTACGGCCGTCTTGCCCCGGCGTGTAGGTCATGGTTGTGCCATTGTCTTCCAATGTGGCATTGACGGCCGTTTTATTAATTTCGGCGGCCAGTTGGGCAGCAGTGGCATTCAGTTTGGTTTCATCCAAAACCATCACCGGCATCAGGGAACGGCCGTAATACCACGCCTGAAACATCTCTTGCAGCCGTTTTATGGGGCCACCCGTTCTGCCCACTTTATAGGCATTATCAACCGTCTGCTCAATATCCACCGAAAAGCCAAAATCGGCGGGCGAAAATTGCCAGCTACGGTTGGCTGTTGGGTCATGTAAAACAATAACCGGTTCCTGGGTAAAGGCCACCGCCTCCAGAATTTCACCTGCCGCTTCTCCCAACGGTTTTTGGCTCAGGTCTACACCGGAAACAAAGACACCCGTGAAAATGGCATCTTGATGCTGCCGTTCATAGCGGCCAACGATGAGTGCCATTGCCAATGCCGCCAGCACAAAGGCAACCAGCGGCGGTGTGAGCAAATAGGCCACTTTGCGCCGGGCGTATGAATTGGGTGAGGGTTGGTAGGCAGCTTGCATAAAGGTTTACCAGGTCAGGAATTGTTTTGCATTTCAGCAAATAACGAGCGAATTGGGTTAAAGTTTATCTTGCAGCGGGCATTATAGCATTGGAAACGGCCGTTTCCCGCTAAATTAGCCCACAACTCAGGCAATCATAAGGTTTCTGTCAAGTTAAACGGTAAGGAAGATTACTACTACAAGTAACCCGAAGCCCGTATACCGTTTTCCGACGAAATTACCAGAGACAGCGTACACGGAATACGGAATACGAAATACGAAATACTACTTTGCTTCCTGCCAGACCGTTTCAAACTCTTCCACAAAAAAGCTGGCAAAAACGGGGTCATGCACAATCAAGATATTCTCATCATTCCGGCGGTTGGCGCTGTCACTAAAATTAAATGACCCAAAAATCACCGTTTCCCGGTCAATGATAAATACCTTGTGGTGCATAATGTTGGGGTTCCCATCCAGGCGGGCTTGCACATTTGGCAAATTGGCACTTTGCAGCAGTGGGTAATAGCTAAAAGAAGTGTCCGCACCAACAGTTTCAAACACACCGCGAATCTGGACACCGGCATCCGCCCGGCCTAACATCGCTTCGCCAATCTGGTCATCGGTGAAGCTGAACGCCATAAATAAAATTTCGTTTTGGGCACGAACAACGGTGCGGGCAATGATGGGAGCCAGTTCCTTTTCCGGGCCGAAGTAATTTTCTACTTCAATGCCCTGAATGACTAAATTTTCGTTTGGGGTGGCATTGGGCGAATCTGGGCCGAAAAGTTTGTCGTTGTACATTTCGTCCATTTCGGCTGTGTAATTGGCGGCCAGCCGGGGAGATTCTATGCGGACGACGTTGTTGTTGTTGCAATAAACGCCGTTGGTTGTGTAGTTGAGCGAACCGACCCACAGGATACGGCCGTCAATCACCACAAACTTATTGTGCATCAAGCCCGTGCGCTTATCCTCCACCACACTCGTGCCATTATTCCGCAGTCGTCGGATACTGGATAAATCGCCATTATCTTCATCCGTCACCACGCGCACTTCCACACCGGCCGTTTCCCGGTCCATCAAGGCTTCCGTCATCACCACAGAATCCAGGTCAAACGCGGCAACGTCTACCCGTCGTTCAGCCGCCAAAATATCGGCAGCAATCAACTCATCCACGCCCCCCACCCGTTCTTCTTCTGGAGGGCAGGTCGGGTTGGTAAAATAAATTTCATACCAGTCAGCCGGTTCTGCTCCCCCGGCACTGGGGTCAATGTTGATGGGTTGGCCGCTTGTTTCAGTCAGTACCAACCCTTCCGGCGGCTCTACGCCCAGTTCAGAAAAGAGATCGACACCAAAAATAACGGACAAAGCGGCGAGGATGACCACAATTATCCCCCCGCCTATGGCTGCATTGCGTTTTTTCATAAGCTGTTTTTGA
>CAZRIB010000452.1:0-3462 GCA_964600035.1 uncultured Ardenticatenaceae bacterium
CGTATCAAACACACTTCCCCTATTCTAACAGCACAAATCAAGAATGAATAAAGATTAGGTAACCGTTTGGGTCTGGATTTGTTTTAGGCAGAGAGCATGACCGCGAATTGAAGAAAGAACGAATTACGGAATACGGAATACGGGTCATGGCGCATCCTGTTATGGCCTGATTTATTTGATGATGAGAGGCAGGTAAACGGCCGTCCACACAGCCACGTTGACCTGCCCGACACTTTGCCCGCCCATGCCGTCGCCGGTTGTGTAGGTGAAGGTGTCTGTGCCGGTGTAGCCGCCAGTGGGGGTGTAGATAACGGCCGTTCCGCTGATAACGGCCGTACCGTGTGCCGGTTGAGTTACCGAAACCAGCGTCAGCGGGTCATTATCCTGGTCGGTGTCGTTGGCAAGGACGGGGATGGAAACGGCCGTGTTGGATGTAGTTTGTGCTGTGTCGGTAACGGCCGTTGGCCGGTAATTGATGGTGAATGTGGCGTTGGCGGTGGGGGATTGGGTTGTGCTGCTGGCCGTGATGGCGATGGTGTTGGTAACGGCCGTACCCTCTGCAATGGTTCCCGAAATGGTGACAGGATAAGAAAGAGAAATATGCCCGCCGCTGCTAATGGTGAGGCCTTGCGCCAACTTCGGCAAGGTTGGGGTGTACTGCGTGGCTGCGCCGAAAGAGTCTGTCAGAGTAACGGGTCCGGCCAGGGTAAGGGCGGATGGCAGTGTGTTGGACAGGGTGACACCGGCGGCGTCGGCTGTGCCTGTGTTGGTGATGATGAGGGTGTAGGTGAGCGAATCGCTGGCGTTGGGACGGCCGTTACTGGCGCTCATGGCTGTTTGTAAATTTGTGGCGCTGCAGCTCACCTGAATATCGTCAATTCCGTAACCATCTCCGTTGACCGGTTGAAACGCATTGATGGGCGAATTATCGTAAAACTGGAATTTGAGCAGTGTGCTGCCTGTTAGAGACAGACCAAGATTTTGGGCAGCCTGGGTCAGGTCTACTTCTGCAAATTGAAACGCCTCATTACCGGCAATAAACGCATACACATTGTGCCATGTCGCTCCTTCATCCACGCTGAAGAAAACACCATCTTCCGGGTCGTATTCATCCTGAAATTCCTGCCACCAAAACGAGACCGAGACGTGGTTGGCTGTGCTGGTATCCATTTTCAAAATAGCCGCCGCAATTGATTTGTCCGGGTCAAGGGCAGTAAATTGAATTGCGTCGTCCAGATAGAGGGCGTAGCTGCCGCTGTGGGGGGATGTGATGGCATTGCTGACGCGCACGCGCCCTTCGTGGGTGACGTGGGTTGTCCATACCGGGCTGAGTGTGCCGCTTTCAAACCCTTCCTGGAAGTTGCAGCCGATGATGGCGGTTTGGATGGTGGCGGTGGTGACCTGGGTGGCGGGTGAAGAGATTACGGCCGTATAGGTGATGGTGTGGTAATTGTTGTCTGTGGGAGAAACGGCCGTGTTAAACGTGCGGGTCAGCGTGGATGTGGCGGTCAGCGTGCCCAACGTCCACGTAATGACACTGCCCGCGCCTGTGCCGGAGTAAGTGGCATCGCCGCTGAGCGAAGCAGGCAGCAGGACGATGTGCTGGGGCAGGGTCATCGTCATCACCGTATTGGTAAAAGAGGCGGTGTAGGGGTTTTGGATTTGCACGGTATAGGTCATGGTGTCGCCGGAGAAGGCCGTTGGGGCATTGGCCGAAAGTGTCAGCGCGAACTGCGGGTTATACGTGGCGATGGCATTGGCAATGTTGATGCGGGGAATGTTGGTGATTGTGCCGCCTGCTCTGTTGTCATCAACAAGCACACCGGTGTTTTGCAGGGTGCTTAAAATTTCATCGACGGTGGCGGTGGGGTGGGCTTGCCGGAAGAGTGCCCACGCTCCGGACACATGGGGGGCGGCCATCGATGTGCCACTTTTCAGGGCTGTGCCTGTTCCCGGCACGGAAGATTGCACGGCATTGCCAGGGGCAAGTAAATCCAGATATTGGGAGACGTTGCTGTAGTAGGGGATGTTGTCGCTGTCGTCGGTGGCGGCTACGGAAACGGCCGTTGAGATACAGGCCGGTGCAGTCATGGCATTGGTTTTGCCTTCATTGCCGCTGGCCGCAATGGTGGCAATGTTGGCGCTGCGCAGCGTGTCGATGGCGGCCTTGCGTATATCACTGTCACAAATGCCGTATTGCCCACCGCCCAGGCTCATGTTGACCGCCACAATGTTGTAGGTGCTGGCCAGTTCATATACCCGTTCTAAAGCAGAGACCTGGTTGGATTGATAGGTCAGGGCACAGGGGGAGGACATCCCAAAGTTGGTGCAATTTGTGCCTGAAAACTCGGAAAAAACCTGGATGGCAATAAGTTGGGCATCTTTGGCCACGCCAAAGTTGGGGCCAATGCCATCGTTGCCGGCAATGATACCAGCCACGTGCGTGCCATGATCGCAGCCGTAAACGGCCGTATCGCAGTTTAGCCCGGAGTTGGCAGCTGTGGAAGAAAGCACACCGCCCGGGCAAAGGCTGGTGGAGCTGGCACTTGTGGTGGAGTAGCACGCTTCTGACACGACTTTTTGGCCGCCGGTGCTGAAAAATGGGTGATTTTTGTCTACGCCGGTGTCCAGCACGGCAACGACCTGCCCCGCGCCGGTGTAGCCATCTGCCCAAACTGTATCCCCGCCGATGATGGGGACTGTGCTGGCCAGGGCAGGCGGCTCAGGCAGGTCTGGCTGGATGGCGGCGACTTGTGGCTGCTGTGCCAGTTGTTCCAATGCGGCGGCATCGACGGTGAGGGCGATGTAGGGGATGTATTTGTATTGGGCGTTGAGGGTGGTGTTGGTGTTGGCCATGCTGCGCAGAAGGGTTTGCTGGGTTAGCTGGATGTTGGCGCGCTGGCTGCGTTTTTCTTGTGGGGTGTTGAGCAGGCCTTCGGCGGTAAAGGTGGTGTTTAGCTGGACGATGACGCGGATACGGCCGTTTTCGGCGGCCATTTGGCGCAGGGCATCTATGTTGGCAGGCAAAGGCGGGGTGGTTGTGCCGCTTTGGGCAACTGCTGAAGCAATTGTGAAGAAAAGTGAACCCGCCAGCAGAAGGACAAACAGGATGGTTGGGAATCGTTTTACGTGTGCCATTTGGCCTTATTGTAGCAGGAATGGCTTAAGAAACGGCCGTCGCCGATCTGTATTCCGTAATCCGTATCCCCAATCTCCCAATCTCCCAATCCCCCAATCTCTAATCTCCAATCCCCCAATCTCCCAACTTCTCCATCACCCCACCAACTCATCATAAACCAACAGCATCCGGTTAACGATATTGGCCCAATCATACTGCTTGGCATATTGCAGCGCCTGCCTGCCCAACATTTCTCTGCATTCAACATTGGTCAGCAGCAAATAAATGCGTTCGGCCAAAGCCTCCGGGTCTCGCGAAGGAACATGGAACCCCGTTTCGCCATC
>CAZRIB010000453.1:0-3455 GCA_964600035.1 uncultured Ardenticatenaceae bacterium
TACAATTAGAACTGCCGCGTTTAGAACGGAATTTCGTCCTCTTCCTGGGCTGCGCCGCCTTCATATGATCCCTGATCTGAAAAATCAGAACCGCCAGCATCATCCCGGCCACCCAGGAATTTGATGGAGTCAGCACGAACCTCGAAAGAGGCGCCTACCGTGCCATCTTGACGGGTGTAGGTACGAGGCCCGCCTGTGGCTCGATCCGGTATCAACGTGCCTTCCACCAGCACCCGCCGTCCCCGGCTGAGATACTGGTTGGCAGTTTCTGCCTGCCGCCCCCACACGCTAATGCGGAACCAAGTTGTCTCATCGACAGGCTGACCCGTCGTGCGATCGGTCCACCGGCGGTTGGTGGCAATGCTAAAATTGGTGACGGCCGTGCCGTCGGGCATATATCGCATCTCTGGATCACGCCCTAAATTTCCGATGAGGATGATTTTTTGGTACATAATGTTCTCCTTCTGTTTATGGGTACCATTGGCCTTTGGCTACAGTCTAAACATCACCTTTGTGTTTCCCAATGGTATCTTATTCTCAATCGATCATGGTAATTTTCATGATCATTTTAATGGCTTTAATTATAGCACAAACGTTCGTGAACACCTAATAAAAAACGGCCGTTTTCATGTGAAAACGGCCGTTTTGATTAAGCAAAAAGGCTGCGAAAATTAGACCCAGCCACGCAGACGGACAGCTTCGGCGACACGGTTAACAGCAACCAGATAAGCGGCCACACGATTGGGCACATTTTTAGCCTGTGCCATGTGGTTGACCGCCTGGAATGCTGTTGTCATTTTGGCATCCAGCCGCTGATTCACCATTTCTTCGGTCCAGTAGAACTGGTAAGTGTTTTGCACCATTTCAAAGTAGGAAACAACCACACCACCGGCGTTGCACAGGAAGTCGGGAATGATGTAGATGCCTTTGTCGTTGAAAATATCATCGGCTTCTGGCGTTGTGGGGCCGTTTGCCAATTCGGCAATAATGCGGGCTTTGATGCGGTCGGCATTGTTGCCGGTGAGCTGGTTTTCAATGGCCGCCGGAATGAGGATATCGACGTCCATTTCCAGCAGTTCGGCATTTGTGATTTCTTCTGTGTCTGGGCAGCCGCCAACACGGCCGTTTTGACGCAGGTGCTTTTGTACAACGTTCGGGTCGAGGCCATTGGGGTTGTAGATGCCGCCAAATTCGTCGCTGACAGCCACTACTTTGATGCCTAAAACGTCGTGGGCTAATTTGTGTGCCCAGGAGCCGACGTTGCCATAGCCTTGAATAACGGCCGTTGCTGTTGACAGGTCAATGTTTTTTAATTTTGCTGCTTCACGGATGGTGAAGATGCCGCCCATGGCCGTGGCGGGGGTGCGGCCAGCGCTGCCACCCAAAGGCAGGGGCTTGCCGGTGATGACGCCGGGTTCTCTGTGCCCGGTCAGCACTTCGTATTCATCCAGCATCCAGGCCATGATTTGCGGGTTGGTGTTTACGTCCGGTGCGGGGATGTCTTTGGTCAGGCCGATGTGGCGGGCAATAACGCGCATGTAGCCACGTGCCAGCCGTTCCAGTTCACCTTGGGATAGTTCGCGCGGGTTGCAGATGACGCCGCCTTTGCCACCACCCAGGGGGATGTCGGAAACGGCCGTCTTCCATGTCATCCAGGCCGCCAACGCCCGTACCGTATCAATCGTTTCGTCCGGGTGAAAGCGAATGCCGCCTTTTGCCGGGCCGCGTGCGTCGTTGTACTGAACACGAAAACCCTTGAATACCTGGGTACGGCCGTCATCCATTTTTACAGGAATCGTAAAATGCAATTCCCGCATCGGTTCACGCAAAAAGGCATGCATTTCCGGGTCCAACTGCAGCACGGCGGCTGCTTCATCCAACTGTGCTTGCGCAATTGCAAATGGGTTCAGATTTTCTTTCATGGGAACAAACAATCTCCAGTTTTGGGTAAATAGGATATTTCAAACAAAAAAACTCCCGCGGATAGCAAGGCTGACCCCACGGGAGCTTTATTGTTCGTGATCAGACCAGTTCAGGTCTTAGCAAGTCACAGTGTCGCCCAACTTGCTCAATGTGTCAAGTGATAGGTGTCATCTTGTCATCAGACACTGTCATTTGGCACAAATTACACCCATCCACGAAGCTGCACTGCTCTGGCAACACGATCAACGGCTACTAAATAAGCAGCGACCCGATTATTGACCTTTTTGGCTTGCGCCATTTGGTGAACAGCATGGTACGCTTTGGTCATCTTTTGGTCCAGACGTTCGTGTACCATTTCTTCTGGCCAGTAGAATTGGTACGCGTTTTGCACCATTTCAAAGTAACTGACTGTCACGCCACCGGCGTTGCACAAGAAATCTGGAATGACGTAAACACCATTTTGGAACAGCACCTCATCGGCTTCTGGTGTGGTGGGGCCATTGGCCAGTTCTGCACTAATTTTGGCTTTGATGTTGTCAGCGTTGCGGGCGGTGATGACATTTTCCAGTGCTGCCGGGAAGAGGACATCAACATCCAGTTCCAGCAGTTCTTCGTTGGTAATTTGGTCTACGCCTTTGGCATTGATGACAGAACCACTTTGGGCTTTGAGGGCCATTGTTTCGGCAGCGCTGAGGCCGTTGGCGTTGTAAATACCACCGCGTGAATCGCTGACAGCGACGACTTTTAGGCCGAGTATTTCTTCGGCGAGTTTGTGGGCAAAGGTGCCGGCATTGCCATAGCCCTGGATGGCGGCGGTTGCGCCTTGCAGGTTGATGCCTAATGTTTTGGCTGCTTCGCGGACAACGTAGATGCCGCCACGGGCTGTTGCGTCGCCGCGTCCGGCTGAACCGCCTAGTTCCAGGGGTTTGCCGGTGATAACGCCGGGTTCTTTTGTGCCTTTGAGAATTTCGTACTCGTCCATCATCCATGCCATGATGCGGGGGTTGGTGTAGACGTCTGGAGCGGGTACGTCGTTGGTCAGGCCAACGTAGCGGGCGATGTTGCGCATGTAGCCGCGAGCCAATCTTTCCAGTTCGGTTTCGGAGAGTTCGCGGGGGTCGCAGATGACGCCGCCTTTGCCGCCGCCCAGGGGAATATCGACAACGGCCGTTTTCCATGTCATCCAGGCGGCCAATGCCCGAACCGTATCAATTGTTTCTTCCCAATGGAAGCGAATGCCGCCTTTATTGGGGCCGCGTGCATCATTGTACTGGACACGGAATCCTTTGAAGATGCGGGTGCTGCCATCGTCCATTTTGACGGGAATGGTGAAATGAAATTCACGCATGGGTTCCCGCAGGAAGGCATGCATGGTTGGGTCGAGCTGCAATATTTCTGCGGCTTTGTCCAACTGAGACTGGGCAATGGCAAAGGGGTTAAGATTTTCGCGCATGAGTATCCTCCTACTCAATTGACTGTGGTGGGTAAATAGGGTTGTTGTGGAAAGCTGTGTGGGAGTGTGCGCTGCGATG
>CAZRIB010000454.1:0-3452 GCA_964600035.1 uncultured Ardenticatenaceae bacterium
TCCTCGTCCAGCCCCAGGTGGAATTGCAAGACCACAACGGCCGTTTCCTGTCCCCTTTTCCCCAGCCTGCAACAATCTATTTTCTTGCTCAATTGGGCAGGTAAACAAAAACGGCTCACATCTGAATGACGTGAGCCGTTTATCTTTACAGAGCGGCTAGCGGGAATCGAACCCGCACTAACAGCTTGGGAAGCTGCTGTGATACCTTTTCACCATAGCCGCTTACAGGCTGGAATTATAATCACGGCCAAAATCTGTGTCAAATATGGATTAGCCGTTGAGAAGGTGCATTATTTGAGAAACGGCCGTTTCCACACCCCTTTCTGCCTCAACCAACCGCGACAAATTTCTTGCCTTGGTCTGCGACACTCTCATTGGGCAAAACGGCCGTTTCCGTTAACATACTTCCCATGAATTGGAAACATTGGGAAACACAATTTATGCACTTTATATCCAGCCAAATGGCTGCTGATGCGGCCCACGACCTGGCACATATTCAGCGGGTTGTTGCCAATGCCCGCCATTTGGCACAACTGGAAAATGCGGAGATGGCGGTGGTTTTGCCGGCGGCGTGGCTGCACGACTGTGTGACCGTGCCCAAAGATTCTCCGCAGCGGGCACAGGCTTCCCGGTTGGCGGCGGAAAAGGCCGGGCACTTTTTGCAGACGGCGGGCTATCCGGCGCAGTTCATTCCACTTATCGCCCATGCCATTGCCGCGCACAGTTTTTCGGCCAACATTCCCCCGGAAACGATTGAGGCGAAGGTGGTGCAGGATGCTGACCGGCTGGATGCGTTGGGGGCGGTGGGCATGGCACGGACGTTTATGGTGGGTGGGGCGCTGAAACGGCCGTTATACCATCCCGCAGACCCATTTTGCCAGCGCCGTCAGCCAGATGATGCCGTCTCAACGGTAGACCACTTTTACACCAAGCTGTTTACACTGCCCAAAACGATGCAAACAGAAGCTGGACGTGCCGAGGCAGAAGCACGTGCGGCTTTTATGCGCGCATTTTTGCGTCAGCTTGGGCATGAAATTGGCGTGGCGGATAAGGTTGAACCCGTTGTGTAATGGTTTGGTAAAGGTTTCACAAACGGCCGTATTTTTAGTGTATTCTAGCTGCCTGATAAATTGGACCAATCTCCCGGATTGAACCAATTTTGTGTAATGTATATTATGACAATTGGGAGGTATCTCATGAAAAAGAGCTTACTCTTTGTTTTGTTGATTTTAGGTTTGGTGTTGGCTGCTTGCGGAGGCGGGACAGACACGGCCGTTTCCGACCCTGCCGCCAATCTGGATGAAGTTGTTCTCAACCTGGCGCCATCCGTAGACGTGGCTACTGTTGCCGCCATCAAAGACCGGGAAGATGTCTTTTTGATTGATGTGCGGGAACAGTGGGAATACGATGAAGGACACATTCCCAACATTACGTTGATTCCCATGAATGAAATTCCTGCCCGGCTGGATGAAATTCCTACAGACAAGGAAGTGATTGTAACCTGTCGCAGTGGCAACCGCAGTGGGCAGGTGACTGAATTTTTGCGCCAGCAAGGCTTTACCAATGTCCACAATATGGAAGGCGGCATTTTGGCCTGGCAGCAGGCCGGACTGCCTGTAGAACAGTAAATTGATGGCGAAACTTTCTGTGGGGCAGGATGCCCCGGATTTTGAACTGCAAACGCTGGACGGCCGTTTCCAAAAGTTGAGCGATTTTTGGGGAAACGGCCGTTCGGCTCTCCTCGTTTTTCTCCGCCATTTGGCTTGACTGCCCTGCCGGGATCATGTGGCACAGGTTGTGGCACAAAAAACAGCTTTCGACCGGTACAACTGCCAAATTGT
This sequence comes from uncultured Ardenticatenaceae bacterium, assembly GCA_964600035.1. Classification (GTDB taxonomy): domain Bacteria; phylum Chloroflexota; class Anaerolineae; order Promineifilales; family Promineifilaceae; genus CAZRIB01. The sequence continues at coordinate 1,842 of CAZRIB010000454.1, forward strand.
TGCCGTCTCGTTTGGTCCGCGGTACTGGGCAGATGTGTGGGTGCGGGAAACCGGATTTTCTCCGCTGCTGCTGGATTTGAACAGGCAGGCTTACCATGCTTACGGCCTGAAAAGCTCATGGCTGCACGCACACGGCGCCAAAAATTTGTGGTACTATGCAAAAGCCAAAGTGCAAGGCAAAAAGACGTATGGCGACCGGGGTGACCCCAACCAAATGGGCGGCGATTTTTTAGTTGGCCCCGATGGCAAGCTGCAGTTGGTTCATCCCAGTAAGGACCCCACTGACAGGCCAGACGTTGCCGCTCTTTTGGCTGTTTTGGCGGCGTACCATGACAAACTTACCGAGTAACCAAATTGAGTTGATGCCCGGTGTGATTGACCTGGGCATTGGGCAGCCTGATTTCCGGCTTTTGCCTTTGGCAGAGATGCGCCGGGCAGCGGCGGCACGACTGGCGGAAGAGGACACGACGCTGCTGAACTATGGCTATGGCATGGGCGACGGCCGTTTCCGTACCGAATTGGCGGCATTTTTAACCCGCCACTATCACACCCCCGTTTTGCCGGAAACGCTCTTTGCGACGGCGGGTGCATCGCAAGGGCTGGACTTGCTTTGCACCCTGCTCACCCAGCCCGGCGACACCATCTTTGTAGAAGAACCCAGCTATTTTTTGGCGTTAAAAATTTTTGCCGACCATCACCTGCGTGTTGTGGGTATTCCCACAGACGATGATGGCCTTATCCCCGAAGCGGTGGCTGAAGCCCTGCGCCGCCATCACCCTGTCTTTTTGTACACCATCCCTGCTTTTCAAAACCCATCTGGCGCAACGATGACTGCCGAACGCCGCCAGAGGCTGCTTTCTTTGGCGGAAGCCCACGATTTTTTGATAGTGGCGGATGAGGTGTACCATTTGCTGGCGTATACGGCCGTGCCCCCTTTGCCACTGGCTTCCTTTTGGGAAAGTCAGCGCGTCATTTCTATTGGCTCTTTTTCCAAAATTTTTGCGCCGGGGCTGCGGCTGGGATGGCTGCAAGCCGCGCCGGAACTGCTCCAGCCCATTGCGGCGTGCGGGTTGGTAGACAGCGGCGGCGGGCTGAATCATTTCACATCGGCTTTGGTGGCGCGTTTGCTGGCTGATGGTGAGCAGGATGCCGTGTTAGCCCGACTAAAGCAGGTGTATGGGCGGCGAGTGCAGGTAATGGCGCAGGCGCTTGACCGCCATTTAGCCGAATATGGGGCGTTTGGTGTGCCGGATGGCGGCTTCTTCTTTTGGGTAAGGCTGGATGATGGCGTGGATACGGCCGTTCTCCAGCAGCGTGCGCCGTCATTTGGTGTTAATTATCACCCCGGCCAAAAATTTTCCAGCAGTCGGGGCTGCCAAAATGCCATGCGGCTGAGCTTTGCCTTTTACCAGGAGGCTGATTTGGCGGAAGGGGTGGAAAGATTGGGCAGCCTGCTTGCAGAATGTCTAGGTTGATGTGGGTTTATGGTCGGGGTTTGGTATGATTGGGACTGGCTAACTCGCTTTAATTGTTAATCTTCACTCGTTCATCTTTATTTGTAAGGGGAATTTGTTGTGTCTACTTATACGGTATCGGAAACGGCCGTTATCC
>CAZRIB010000455.1:0-3437 GCA_964600035.1 uncultured Ardenticatenaceae bacterium
ACCTTTTTCCGCCGGGTACGTAGCTGCGCAGAATAGAGCCACCAATAAATTCACGTAAAATAGAATCGCCGGGAATGTATTGCAGGCCTGTATCCGGGATGGGGTCGAACCACTGCAAAAAGGCGATGAGGCGGTTGGCTTCGATGCGCTCTGGTGTGCCCGCTTCCACCTGAAGAAGCAGGGGGAAGGCCAGTGCTTTGAGGACGGATGTTTCGTAAACCAGGGCGGAGTTAAAGAAGACATCGGCGTTGTTTTGGTGGGGGAAAATGTGCCGTTTTTCGCCGCGCCGGACGCTTGCCCAACGGCCGATTGTGTCTGCGGCCGTATATCCCCGATGGGCGGCATCTCGCACAATGCGGCGTAACAGCCGGGTGTCGGTGGTGGGGACACGGTTGTGTTTGTCCAGGTTTAGCTGGGTGAAGGCAGAAATGAAGATGCGGTACAGGGCTTCTGGGGCAATGCCTTCAACGAGTGCCGGGTTTAGGCCATGAATGCCTTCGATGAGCAGGATTTGGTCGGGGCCGATAGAGAGAGTGCCGCCCCATTCTCGCTGACCTGTGTGGAAGTTGTAGCGGGGCTGGGTAATTGTTTCGCCGTTGAGGAGTTGTTGCAGGTGCTGGCGGAATAGTTTGACATCAACGGCTTCCAGGGCTTCAAAATCAAAATCGCCGTTTTCATCGCGTGGGGTTAGGTCCCGGTCTACAAAGTAGTCGTCTAAACTGATGGTGATGGGGGCCATGCCAAGTGCCATGAGTTGAATGGCAAGGCGTTTGCTGAAGGTGGTTTTTCCGGCTGAGGTGGGGCCGGAGATGAGGACGATTTTGACGTTTGGGCGACGGCCGTCTATTTCGCTGGCTATGTTGGCTAATTGGCGGGCATGGAGTGCTTCGGCGACGAGGATGATTTCTTGTAAACGGCCGTTTTCAATGCCATCATTCAAGCCGGTTACACTAGGCACACCCATAATGCGCAGCCAATTTTCATAATCATGAAAAACACGTGCCAATCGCGGTTCATCCTCAAACGGCTGCAAGGCATCAGGCTGCTGACGACGCGGGAACTGCATAATAAAGCCATCGTTGTAGCGGCGAATATCAAACAAATCCAAATACCCGGTACTGGGAACCATAAAGCCATGAAAATAATCACGGACGCCATTTAACTCATACACAGTCAAATAATCTTTGCGCCGGCGGGCAAACAACTTTGCCTTTTCAAGGTCACCCGTGTTTTGGAACAAAGTCAGTGCCTCATCCAGGGGGATGCGCACTTGAGAAATGGGTAAATTTGCCGCGACCAATTCTTTCATGCGTGTTTTTAGTCGATGCAAATTTTCATCAGTCAGCAGCGACTTGTCATCCCATTCACAGTAATATCCGCCGAAGGGCATAGAGTGGTGGATGGTGATGGTATGGCCGGGGAATAACTCTGCGGCGGCGGCGATCATGAGAAAACTGAGCGACCGGCGGTATATGCGCACACCATCTGAGCTTTCGGTAGCCACGGGAATCACAACCGCGTCTTCTTGCAGTTGGTGGGACAATTCGCGGAGCTTGCCATTTTTTAAGGCGGCGACGATTTTACCTTTTGCAGTTGGCTGGGCAATTTGAATAAATGCTTCCAGTGTGGTGCCTTTTGGGCCTTCAAAGACACGGCCGTCCGGAAATTGTGCCTGTACAGTTTGTCGGGGAGTCGTTGAAATAATGGTCATGATACTGTTCCTGTTTGTTGAAAAATTTGGGGATGATAGATTGGAGATTGTTAGCAGATTGGCATTAAAGCGGCTGCTAACGATGCCAGGATGGGCAGGAAGAGGGGGCAAACCAGCGTGTACTAACCCGCCCACGCAGCCTGCTTAAACTGGGCAAACAAGCCAGCAGGACATGCGAATTACTGTTTGTCAGCTTTACGCCATCTTCTCCCAGGCGGGCACGCAGTTGTGGCTCTACGCTGTTGGGGCTGCCAAACTGTTCGTCATCTAATCCGGCCGGAATGGTTAATGCCACCGGTACGGCGTATCCTTTTACGTAATAAGGGCGGCCAAACTGGTCTACATAGTCAAACACGACATGTTCGCCGTATAACTGCAGCCCGGAGACGGGTTGGCTGCCCAATACGAGCAGCTCTTCGACAGGTACGTTGCCGCTTTTCATTTTGATGGCAATGGTCCATTGGGTGGCGATGTCTGGTGACATGCCGATGCGAGAGATGATGGCACGGCCGTAATTGTCTAACACACTGGCGGCATATTTGCGCGGGATGCGGCTGTTTGCTTCGTCCCAGCCGCCGCTGTAGGCGGCCAACGCCGAAAAGAGGTCGCCACCGGATTGGCGGACTATTTCTGCCAGAATGGCTGTGCCCCAGCGCAGGTTGGTTGTGGGGGTAAGCAGTTCTTCGGTAGAGGGTCGCCACTCCAGCCCTGGACTGGTGGGCATAACGCCCATGAGACCGACTGCCCCAACACGGCTAACGCCGCCATGATTGCCGTTGGATTCTTCCATAATGACGGCGGCAATGAAGTCGGGGTCGAAGCCGTAGGTGTCGGCGAGAACGGTGATTTCGTGTCCCCATTGCTGGATGGCTGGCCCCCAGTAGGGTGAAAGACGGGAAACGGCCGTTTGTGAAGGGCTTTCGTCTTTTGGCATACTGGCAGAGAGGGGAACGGCCGTACTCAAAACAAGCAGGGCAAACGCTGCCAAAAGTAGTTTGCGTAAATAATCAATCAGCCGTTTTTTTGTCTTCATAAGGGTGTGCTGCCAATTACCTGATACCTTCCAGTAGGCGATTCTAACATAGGGTAAAAAGGGGTGTCAATGCAGTTATGTTAATGGCGTTTCTTGCGGGTTGAAGGAAACGGGAAGCTGCCACCACTGCACGGCCGCACTGCGCAGTGGGCGGGTGAGTTGAGACGGCCGTTTCGCTGTTGGTTGGGCAATCTCTGGTTGGGTGATGGCGATGGCATTGACCAATTTGCCGTTTGCCAGCGGTGTGGTGGGGTCTTGATAAACGTAGCAGGGCAGCTTAAAGAACAGTTCCAATTCCCGCACAAAAAGCTGTGTTTCCCGGCCTTCCCTGTCAAAACCAAAAATTTCGGCACGAGGAAATTGGCTGCCAAATTGATGCACCCATTGGTAAATGGCCAGGCCGCGTATTTCCTTGCCCCAATCATCAAGGAGAAAAGCAGGAAAAATGTGCTCTTCCCGCCCCAGGGTTACAAAGGCAAACCGCAAATAGAGGGAATCGGCCGTTTTGGTTTCTGGTTTGGCGTTTTGCAGCCATACCATTGTGTGGTTGTTTTGTTCAATGACTTTGCCGTGTATGTGTTGTTTGGTTGCTTTCATAGGGTTGGAGATTAGAGATTAGAGATTGGAGATTAGAGATTGGTTGTTGGCTGTTGGTTGTTATTACTTTGTCATCTTTTCACTTTGCTGGCCCAT
>CAZRIB010000456.1:0-3433 GCA_964600035.1 uncultured Ardenticatenaceae bacterium
ACGGAATACGGAATACGGACAACGGGCTGCGAAAAAACAGGAACTTATGCCAAAAAGAACAGATATTCACACAATTTTGATTTTGGGGTCTGGCCCGATTGTAATTGGACAGGGCTGTGAGTTTGATTATTCCGGGGTGCAGGCGTGTAAGGCGCTGCGGCAGGAGGGCTACCGGGTGGTGCTGGTAAACTCTAACCCGGCGACGATTATGACAGACCCGGATGTGGCTGATGTGACGTATGTGGAACCGTTAACGGCCGTTCTCGTGGAAAAAATCATCGCCGCCGAAAAGCCAGACGCCCTGCTGCCCACCGTTGGCGGCCAAACCGGCCTGAACCTGGCGGTAGAACTGGCAGAAAGCGGCGTGCTGGCGCGGCACGACGTAGAACTGATTGGGGCAAATCTGGCGGCCATCCGCACCGCCGAAGACCGTTCCCGCTTCCAGCAGGCGATGCAGCAAGCAGGCATACCTGTACCGGAAAGCCGCTTTGTCAACACGCTGGCCGATGCAGAAACGGCCGCTGCCGAAATAGGCTACCCGGCACTGGTACGGGCATCCTTCACCCTGGGAGGCAGCGGCGGCGGCGTGGCACACACACCAGAAGAATTTACGGCCGTTGCCGAACACGGCCTGCGCGCCAGCCCCGTCAACGAAATCCTCATCGAACGCTCCCTCATCGGCTGGAAAGAGTACGAACTGGAAGTCATGCGCGACAAAGCCAACAACTTCGTCGTCGTCTGCTCCATCGAAAACATAGACCCGATGGGCGTCCACACCGGCGACAGCATCACCGTCGCCCCGGCACAAACCCTGACCGACAAGGAGTACCAGCATCTGCGCGACCTGGCCAAACAGGTGATGGCCGTCGTTGGCGTAGAGACAGGCGGCAGCAACGTCCAGTTTGCCGTCAACCCGCAAACGGGCGAAGTCATCGTTATCGAAATGAACCCCCGCGTCTCCCGCTCCTCGGCGCTGGCCAGCAAAGCCACTGGCTTCCCCATTGCCAAAATTGCTGCCCTGCTGGCGGTGGGCTATACGCTGGACGAAATTCCCAACGACATCACCCGCGTCACCCCGGCCAGTTTTGAACCGAGCATTGATTACACAGTGGTCAAGCTGCCGCGCTGGAATTTTGAAAAATTTCCCGGCGCAGATGCCACGCTGGGGCCGCAAATGAAGAGCGTGGGTGAGGTGATGGCGATTGGCCGCACCTTCCCGGAGGCGCTGAACAAGGCGATTCGCGGACTGGATATTGGCATTGACGGCTTCAGCAGCCAGTTGGCAGAATCGCACGTGCCGTCGCTGCATGTGCCCACGGCACAGCGTCTTTTTCAGATGGCGGCGGCGTTGGGCGACGGCCGTTCCCCGGCAGAGGTGGTGGCGGAAACAGCCATTGACCCCTGGTTTGTGGCGCAGCTGCAAGAGATTTTGGCGGTTGAAAGGGAGTTGGCAAGTGGCAAGTGGCAGGTGGCGGATGACAGTAACCAATCCCCAATCTCCAGTCCCCAATCTCTAATCTCCAACCTCCAACCCCTTGTGCGCCGCGCCAAGCAGATGGGTTTTGCCGACAAGGTGATTGGCCGGGCGCTGGGAATGACGGAAACGGCCGTGCGCCAACTGCGGCAGGCATGGGGCATCGTCCCCAGCTACTACCGCGTGGACACCTGCGCCGCCGAATTTGAAGCCCACACCCCCTACCTTTACGCCGCTTACGAACCGGGCTGCGAAGCCAACCCCACCGACCGGCGCAAAGTGATCATCCTGGGCGGCGGCCCCAACCGCATTGGGCAGGGCATTGAGTTTGACTATTGCTGTGTGCAGGCGTGTTGGGCGCTCAAAGAGATTGGCTGCGAAACAATCATGGTCAACTGCAACCCGGAAACGGTGAGCACCGACTACGATACCGCCGACCGGCTTTACTTTGAGCCGCTGACGCTGGAAGATGTGCTGAATATCATTGACCTGGAGCAGCCGGACGGGGTGATTGTGCAATTTGGCGGCCAAACGCCCATTAACCTGACGGCCGGGCTGGCCGAAGCAGGCGCGCCCATCTGGGGCACATCGCCGGATGCCATTGCCCTGGCGGAAGACCGGGGGCGTTTTGGCAAACTGCTGCAATCGTTGAACATTGACCATCCCGCCTGGGGTGTGGCCCATTCCCGCGAGGATGCGCTGCGCATTGCGGCCGAAATTGGCTACCCGGTGCTGGTACGGCCGTCCTTTGTGTTGGGCGGGCGGGCAATGGCTGTTGCCTATGATGATGCGTCGCTGCTCCGTTTTTTGGAAACGGCCGTGCAAGCCGCCCCAGACAGCCCCATCCTCATTGACCAGTTCATCGAAGATGCCTTTGAAGCTGATGTAGACGCCATCGCCGACGGGGAACGGGTGGTCATTGCCGGGATTATGCAGCACATCGAAGAGGCAGGCGTTCATTCCGGGGACAGCGCCTGTGTGCTGCCGCCGTACAAAATCAGCCACTACCACCAGAGCATCATCCGCGACTACACGGAGAAGCTGGGGCTGGCGCTGGGCGTGCGCGGCTTGATGAATGTGCAGTTTGCCATTAAGGATGATGTGGTTTATGTGATTGAGGTCAATCCCCGCGCCAGCCGCACTGTGCCCTTTGTAAGCAAGGCAACAGGCGTGCCCATTGCCAAATTGGCGGCACAGGTGCAGGCGGGTAAGCTGCTGGCAGAATTGGGCTTTACGGAAACGCCGCCGGTGGATGGTTTTTTTGTGAAGGAGGCCGTACTGCCGTTTAACAAACTGCCGGGGGTAGACCCGCTGCTGGGGCCAGAGATGCGCAGTACAGGCGAGGTGATGGGACATGCTTCCCGCTTTGGGCACGCTTTTGCCAAGTCGCAGATGGCGGCAGGTGTGCCTTTGCCCACAAGCGGCACGGCGTTTATTACTGTGAATGATTTTGACAAGGCGGCGGCGGTGAAGATTGGTCGTGATTTGCACCGGCTGGGGTTTAAGCTGCTGGCGACGGCGGGGACGGCGCGGTGGTTGGAGAAGGCAGGGTTACCGGTTACGGCCGTGCCCAAACTCAGCGAAGGCAGCCCCCAAATCGCCGACAAAATGGCCGCCGGAGAAATCAACCTCATCCTCAACACCCCGCTGGGCCAGCACGCCTACGACGATAACCAGATGATGCGGGCGGCAGCCATCCGGCACAACATTCCACTGCTCACCACCCTGTCGGCAGCGCAAGCGGCCGTAAACGGCATCCGCGCTCTCAAAGAGAAAGAACTCAAGGTCCGCTCCCTTCAGCGCCAGCACGCCAGCGATGCTTCGCCAGCTTAAACCTTGCGAACTTGACAGCCGCCACTTATACTGTCATCAATATTCGGACTGAAGGAAAAGAAAACAGGAACAACTATGACCAAACATCGCATTTACACAACATCATTCGCCAGTGTTTACCCTATG
>CAZRIB010000457.1:0-3431 GCA_964600035.1 uncultured Ardenticatenaceae bacterium
CCCAATCTCCAATCCCCAATCCCCAATCCCCCAACAACCCCCCCTCCCCCATTTTTTAATATAATCACCCCATGAAACAAAACTGCCCGCCACCTTTTATATGTCCTGTTTGCCACGAGCCTTTAATGATGCAAGAAAAATCGTTTCGCTGCGGGGCTAACCACACGTTTGATTTGTCCAGAGAAGGCTATGTGAATTTGTTAACCGGAAAACGGCCGAAAATTCAGGGTGACGACAAAGCAATGCTGTTAGCCCGCCGGCAATTTTTGCAGGCAGGCCATTACCAACCTTTGATGCATTTGCTTGTGCAGCAGGTGGCGGATTTGGTTGGGGATAAACGGCCGTTTACCCTGCTGGACAGCGGCTGCGGCGACGGTTCATATTTACAAACAGTGATTCGCCATTTCCCAGAGGCAACACTGTGCCCTATCGGCATCGACATTGCCAAAGATGCGGCACGCATGGCGGCCAAACTGAACAAGCAAGCCCACATTGCCGTTGCTGACATCCATCGTTTTGTGCCGGTTGCCACGGACAGCGTCGATTTGGTTGTCAATGTTTTTGCACCGCGTAATGGTGAAGAATACGGCCGTATCCTCAAACCCGGTGGTCATCTCCTCATCATCATCCCGCAGAACAGCCACCTGGCCGCTCTGCGCCGCCAATTTTCCCTGCTCAACATCGAACCAGACAAAGAAACGGCCGTCCAAACCCAACTCCAGGCACAATTTCGCCTCATAAAACGGCAGGCCATCGCCTTTCCACTTCATTTGGACCAGAAAGCATTGGCCGCTGTCATCGCCATGTCGCCCAGTGCCCGCCACCTTACGCCAACACAAATGGCCGCCATCCAGCAAACCACTGCTGCGGAAGCAGAAGCGGCTTTTGTTATGATGTTGTTTGTCAGCCGGGCAGGTAGTTAGCTGGTCAGCTTGTTAGCTGGTCAGCCGGTCAGCAAATAAGCTGAAACGCTGACCCGCTGACCCGCTGCTAAAGCGGTTCGCCTGAGGAGATAAACAAATCTTTGGGGGCAGTTCGGGGAACAAGCAAGCGCAGTGCTTTGGGTTTAATTTCGACGCGCAGGGGGGTAAAACCGGCTTTTTCGCCGTCTGTTTGCACTTGGATGGCCGGGGTGGCCTCAATTTGGACGTGACGGCCGTTTATCATCTGCACAGACGACTGCCGCATATGAACACCGCGATACATTTGCCACATATACCGCAGCACCGCAGATACGCCCCGCCCGCCAAACAGCCACACTTCAAAAAGGCCGTCATCTAACCGGGCCTGGGGACTCAGCACCACTTCGCCGCCAGCATACAACCGGCAGTTACTGGCCAGCACCATAAGCTGTTCGCCATCATAGAAACGGCCGTCTACTTCTACAGAAGCGTGCATTCTGGGCAGCTTGTGCGCCACCGCCAACCCTTGCAGCACATAGCCCAATGGCCCCATCTTTTTAGACCAGCGGGGACGCGGTTCAATTTGGTCTACCAGCCAGCCATCTGCCCCAGCCCCAGCCCACAACAGCCAGTAACGGCCGTTTCCCCCCGCCAAATGCGTATACCCCAAATCCATCGTATAAACCGCCCCCTCAGCCAAAACCGCCGCCGTTTGCAGCAAACGGTGACGGTTAAACCAATTGGGCAGCGGCATACACAACTCTTTGGCAAAAGAATTCGCCGTTCCCACCGGCAAAGGCGCCATAATCGTATCCGTACCAGCCAACCCATTCGCCACATCCCCCAGCGTGCCATCTCCACCCGCAGCAAACACAAGCCCATGACCAGAAACGGCCGCTTCGCGGGCTAAAATCATGGCATGATGGGGATACTCAGAGGGGCGAACAGAAACAGACCAGCCGCGAGAACGCCAAAAATCAGCGACTAGTTGAATGGGAGCCGTTAAGCTGACGGGCCCAGCTAGAGGATTGTAAATTAAGGTCGCTTGCCGCATTTGCTTCAATGTCTAACCAATAAGCCGACACTTTTTCACCCAGTTCTTCCACCGAAGCATTGGTCGTGTCAACAATTAAATGCTCAACCATTACCGGCTCTTGGGCTTCCACCATCCACTGGTAAACAGCCCAATCCGCATCCGACAAATCCGTTTTACGGCGGCGATTCGATGCCCGCATCAGCATCCTTTGCCGGATAACATCCTGCGATGCCTGCACATAACACACCGCCACTGGCGCGCCACAGCGCCGGGCAACCTCCATCACACGGTGACGGCGTGCAGCCAGATAATTGGTCGCATCAAAAATAACCCGCTGCCCTCGTCGCAGCCGGGCTTCAATGAGAGAATAACAAACTTCATACACCAGCATCATTTCTGCGGCTGTGTAAGTTGGCTGCCTTCTCATCTGCAAACGGATATTATCAGAACTAATGACAACGCACGAAAAATAGTTTTGGACACCTTCAACAACTGACGATTTTCCTGTTCCCGGCAGACCAACCATAAGCAGCAAGCTGCCTCCAGGCCGAACAAATGGCGCATCTGGCAAATTGTCATCTATATCACTGACGATGCGATGCAATAACATGGATTTTTACCTTGTTGCTGTCAATTTGATTTGCTTGTTATCAAACACCTGGTACCCGTAACCCGTAGTCTGTATACCGTTTTCCGATGAAATCACCAGAGGCAGCGTATCGTATACGGAAAACGGATTGCGGACTACCGAATACGGATACTAGAATAGCCATTCATCATTATGCAGGCGAACCATTACGTCTTTTCTTACACGACTTTTATTTGGCGGCCATTTTTTGCACCTTGTCTGCCAGCCGCTGAATGCCGTTTTCTGTTTTAGGTATGGCGTAGATGGGGATGGGAATACGGCCGTTTTCACACAACACCGTCAGTCCATCACCATGCTCGCCATCTTCAGAACACATATAACCACGTTCTACTGCAAGGCCCCTTTCTTTTAATGTCGCAAAAAGGCGGTCAACGTAATGGCCTCCCGTCACATGCAAGTCGTTAATCTCCACTGCATCCTGAAACCTGTCCCAGGTTGTGTGGATAAATGTCACCCGCCGCAACCGCATTGAGATAATCGGCCGTTCCAAACGCACCACCGGCCCAAGCTGCACTTTGTAATACAACCAATTGGCACGGGGATGGTTAGGCTGGTTAGGAAAAAGAGACAACCGGGTGACCAACTCATGCCCCAAACGCGGCGCATAATAATGGACAGCCCACTTTTCTGCACCAAACGCACTGCCAAAATAAAAGGCAAAATATTCGGCATACAGCCCTTTTGGGGCATACTTTTGTGGAATTCGATACCAATGCTCGTTTTGAATCGTGGCAAAATCATCCCGATTCGGCACGAACACCACCAAAACTCTATCTTCCGGGTACATAAGCCCAATGGTACGCACCCTGCCAAAAGGAGACAATGGGCAAACTGTAATTGGGTA
>CAZRIB010000458.1:0-3430 GCA_964600035.1 uncultured Ardenticatenaceae bacterium
AAGCTGACCGGCTGACTGCTGACCGCTTACCTGTGATTTATCTAACCTTCGCTGCCAACTGTTTGCTGCTTAATAAAGCTGACTAACTCGTCCCAATTACGAAAGCTGATACGCTGACCATCTATGACGTTTTCAATTGTCAGCCGGATATTTTCTTCCGAGCTAAATTGCGTACCAATGGCCGGCCAAATTTTGAGCATGAATACCTGATAATCGTTTTGCGCAGGCGTTACAGCTTTTCTGGCCTGCTGATTTTTCATGTGCTGGGATACCGGGTTGCTAAACATAACTTTTCCTGTACGATTTAGTGTTTACCTGAGCGGTTCAAGTTTCTCAGGCATTTGTTTGTCAGTAGATGATGGCATTATGCACTGTGACCATTAATAAAGCGCTAATGGCCTGATTCATGCATTAACACAGCTTTCCAGCACAAAATGGGTTAATGGGAAACGGCCGTTTTTCAGGGAAGAGGGACAGTCATGACAACCGAACTGCAGCTAACACTCTTCAATGGGTGGCATGCTGAATACAATCAGGAGCCATTTCCACAAACCTCCCCTGCCAAACAAAAGATATTTCTGGCATATTTAGCCCTAAACCGCCAGACCATGCTGCGCCGCGACATCGCCCATAAATTCTGGCCAGATGCCAAAAGCCCCCTCAACAACCTTCGTGTCAACCTGTCTAATATGAACAAAAATTGGCCTTGTGCCTGCTTTGAAGTATCGCAAAAGCACATTGCCATTCACCCAAACCTGCCTGTCAACATAGACGTCATTCTGTTTGAAGACGCCATCCAGCAGGCCAGAAAGAGCACCGGGGCAACCTTCCGGGCGGCCATCCGCGAAGCAGCCCAGTGGTACACAGGCGATTTTTTGGCAGGGCTGGAACTGGCTGTACCCGATGCCAATGAAATTGTGGAATGGATTGTGGTGCAGCGCGCACGTTTTCAAGCACTGATGATTGATGGGCTGGACAGGCTGCTGCGAGAGTTGGAAGAAACAGGTGATTTTGAGAGCGGCGTGGAATTTGGACGGCAGTTGGTGGCATTGGATCCCCTGCGGGAAGAGTCTCATTATCGGTTGATGGGGATGTATGCCCGCAACGGCCAGCGAACTGAGGCATTGCAGCAATATGCCCTTTGCCAGCAAATTTTGCAGGAGCAAATGGGGGTGCCGCCACAGCCAGAAACACAAATGCTCGCTGATCAAATTAAAAATCGCACGCTGCCCGGCCTGGAAACATTAAAAGCGCTGCCTCCCATCCCCCCAACGCCTCAAAGAGAAAAAGTGCCGTTTCAGGTTTCTGAACCGCTGCAAACGTTTGTAGGGCGTGATGAGGAGCTGGAAAAATTACCCCAAATGCTGCTGCCGGGTAACGGCCGTCAACGGCGTGTGGCCATTGTAGGCATGGGCGGCGCTGGCAAAAGCTCTCTGGCGCGTGAAGCAGCCTACGAACTCAAAGACCGCTTTGCAGATGGCGTGCTGTGGGCAGATGCCCGGTTTCAATCTTTGGAAAACATTGCTGAATCCTGGGCCGCGGCCTATGGCTACAATTTCCAAAGTCTGCCCCAGGTAGAAGAACGGCTGGAGGCGCTGCGGGGTGTGCTGGCATCCAAAGAGGTGCTGCTCATTTTGGATGATGTGGCTGTGGCGGCCAAGTTACGGCCGTTACTGCCAGAAAACGCCTCCTGCTCCATCCTCATCACCACCCGCGACCAAAACACAGCCAAAGCATTGGGAGCCACCCTGTTCCCCCTCCAACTCATGACGCAGTCCGACTGGTTTGACCTGCTCAGCAACGTCATTGGGCAGGAAAGGCTGGAGGCTGAAAAAGAAGCTGCCCAGGCCTTGGGCGAAGCGCTGCAATACCTGCCGCTGGCACTTTCCCTGGCGGCCAGACGGCTGGCCCAGCGGGAACGCCTGCGCATTGCCGATCATCTGGCGCATTTTCAGGAAAAGGCCAGCCAGTTAAATTTGGGCGCGTATGAGCAGGCCATGGAAGCGTCATTACAAGTAAGCTGGGATAGCCTGGACCAACACCAACGGCTGGTGCTGGCAATGATGGGTATTTTTGAAGGGCGGGCGTTTTCTGTGGATGCAATAACGGCCGTAACCGGCAACAACGAGTCACGCTACTGGTTCTATGACCGGTTGGATGATTTGGTGAAGCTTTCCTTGCTGGAAGAAGCAAAAAAAGAAGGCAAGGATATGTTCCGGCAGCATATGCTGCTGGCGGCTTATGCCCGTAAAAAATTGCAAGCGCTGGGGTTGGGAAAACGGCCGTACCAGCGTTTTGTCACCTATTACCTGCAATTTGCACAGGAACACAGCCAGGTATACAGCCGCCTGTCACCAGAATGGCCTAATTTGGATGCCGCCATTGAAACAGCGGCACGGTTTCACATGCACACCCAGCTCATTGGACTGGTAAACACGCTGCGGCAAACCTGGCTGGCACAGGCCAGATATGACCAGGCACTACAAGCAATGGCACTGGCAGAAACGGCCGCTGCCGCCGAAAAAGACCTGCTCACCTACGCCAACATCACCCACGACCGCAGCAAAATTTACCTGGAACGCACCCAATACACCGCCGCCCGCGATACCCTGCTGCAAGCCCTGCCCACAATCCGCCAAATTCCAGAAAAAACCTGCGAAGCCCGCGCCCACTTGCTGCTGGGCGAGATATACCACCGTTTGCATGAAACTGACGAAGCCCGCAAACATCTAACTCTGGCTCAGACGCTGTTCCAGCAATGTGGCGATGAAAAAGGCAGATGGCGGGCACAATACCTGCGTATTTTCATTGATGACGAGCAATTTGGCGCGGATGAAGACCGGGGCAGGCAGTTACAAACAATTTGCCAAAACCAGGAGCGCATCGGTGATACCGTTGGCCTGATTGATTCCTTGCGACTGCTTGTTATCCAAAGTATGCAGTTGGCCAAGCCGGAAGCGTTTGTTTTGGCCAGTGCCCAAAAAGCCAACCATTTGGCTGAAGCCATTCAAGACCAGGGACAGATTGCCATGACCAACCTGAGCCTGTCGTCTGCGTATGATTACGGCCGTAACAGTCAGCTCGCCAAAAAACATGCCCTCAAGGCATTGGAAATGCTCCAAAAGCACGGCGACCGGCGAGGCATAGCCCAGGTTTATTACAAGCTGGCTATTATCAACAACGACCTGGGACTGCACAGTGACGCGCTGGAAATTGCCCAAAAAGCCATTCAACTTTGTCAGGAAATCCCAGACTATTTGGGAGAAGGGTATCTCAACATTATTCTGGGTAACACTTTTTTGATTATGGGTAACAAAGAGGCTGCTCTTCAGGCGTATCAACGTGCTGTTGAACTTGGCAAATCGATATCCAGTGAAGGGTTAACGGCCGTTGCCAAAAAACGCTTGCAAGGATTACACAGTGAAGAGTA
>CAZRIB010000459.1:0-1769 GCA_964600035.1 uncultured Ardenticatenaceae bacterium
ACTTGAGTTAATCATCAATCCTGGCTCATTAATCTTTACATTCAAAGGAGAGAGAGATGTACGTTAACATTGGCACGCTGCTTCCCCGTCATGCCCGGTATCGCCCCACGCATACGGCCGTTGTTTTTGAAGATCAGCGCTATTCCTACCGAGAATTTAATGCCAGAGTCAACCGCGTGGCGAATATGCTGCTGGGCTTGGGCTTAAAAAAGGGAGATAAGCTGGCTACCATTTTGCCCAACTGCCTGGAACAGTTGGAAATTTATTGGGCTGTGGCTAAAACGGGCATTGTTGTTGTGCCGCTTAGCCCCATGCTGCGTGGCAGCGGCTTGTCGCGGCTGCTAAATGATTCTGATGCGGCGGCGGTGGTGACAAACGCAGAGTTTGTGCCGCATTTGGAGAAGGTGCGCGGCGAATTGGTGAACATTGGAAACGGCCGTTTCCTGCTGACAGACAAAACAGACCAACCCGGATACGCCTACTACCACGACCTGACCGCCCAGGCCAGTGAAGACGAACCCCCTCACGTCGAAATAAACGCCAATGACCCCTACAACATCATCTACAGCAGCGGCACAACCGGCCTGCCCAAAGGCATCGTCCACACACACGGCATACGTGCCGCATACTGCACCTCTTTCGCCACGGCCTACCGCATCTCCCCGGAAAGCATCATCGCCCATGCCGGTTCCATCATCTTCAACGGCGCATTTCTCACTCTGATGCCCGCCTTTTTTCTGGGGGCAACCTTCATCCTCATGAAATCATTTGATCCTGCCGAATTGATAGAACTGATTGCCCGCGAAAAAGTCACCCACATCAAAATGGTTCCATCCCAAATTTTAGCCATCATGCACCAGCCCAACTTCTCCTACGACAAGCTGAAATCGTTGGAAATGTTGGGGTCTGTGGGTGCGCCCCTGCATTTGGAACACAAAGAGGCTTTACAAAAAGCATTACCAGACCGTTTTTATGAACTGTATGGCCTGACAGAAGGGTTTGTCACCATTTTGGACAAAAATGATTTTCCCCAAAAGATGGGATCGGTGGGTGCGCCGCCGCCGTTGTTTGAAATGCGCATTGTGGGGGCAAACGGTGAAGATTTGGGGCCAAACCAGGTGGGCGAAATTGTCGGGCGTGGGCCAATTACAATGCCCGGTTATTACAAACGGCCAGATTTGACTGAAAGGGCGATTCGGGACGGTTGGCTGTTTAGCGGCGATTTGGGTTATGTGGATGAGGATGGATTCCTGTATCTGGTAGACCGGCAAAAGGACATGATTATTTCTGGCGGGGTGAATGTTTATCCGCGTGACATTGAGGAGTTGATTGTGCAGCATCCGGCGGTGCGGGAAGCGGCCGTTTTTGGCATACCGGATGACAAATGGGGCGAAACACCAATGGCGGCTGTCATTTTGAAGGAGCCGGGTTCGATTTCTGCGGATGCGCTGAAGGTGTGGATTAACGAGCGTGTGGAAGCGCGTTTTCAAAAGGTGGCCGGTGTGCTGATAAAGGATGATTTTCCCCGCAGTGTGGCTGGCAAAACGTTAAAGCGGGTTATGCGGGAGCCGTTTTGGCAGGATAAGGGCACGAAAATTTAATCTTTGCCTTTCTTCATGCCATTTTGATGACGAAAGACGATTGCCAGACACGATTGAAGGCAGCAAACTTGAGGACGTTGGTATAATTCCAACGTACCCATGAACTTTATAAACTCATTTGTTGGCGAGGGGCTGGCCGGAAACGGCCGTTTCCGTGTGCCAACAAAC